>NZ_JBHXQN010000012.1:0-192343 GCF_042717785.1 Streptomyces sp. NPDC058619 | reverse complement strand
ATTCGTGCGAATGGTGCGGTTCATGCAGAACCTTCCTCGATGCGGCACGTATCGAGGAATCCCGAAGGGAGATTCGCGAGAACGAGCCGAATGAAAAGCGGGGCAGAGCCGTGCCGCGGAGAGCGTGCCGGTCTGCGTGGAGTGCGTGCCGCGCTGCGCACCGCGATGCCGGGTGACCGGCGGACGGTGTGCGGGGCAGGGGGCCGGGGCGGCGCGTGGTGGACGCTGCCGCACGGCCGGACGAAGAGGCGGGCCGGCTGCCGGGGGCGCGCCGTCACCCGCCGCCCGTGCGGGCGGTCGGAACCGACGGGGCACGGGGAGGGGAAATGCAACGAGCTGGGGCCCGCACCCCAAGGTGCGGGCCCCAGCTGCGTGTACGCGTCAGCGTCAGGCGGGAACGATGTTCTCGGCCTGCGGGCCCTTCTGGCCCTGCGTGACGTCGAAGGTAACCTTCTGGCCTTCCTGAAGCTCACGGAAGCCAGAGGAGGCGATGTTCGAGTAGTGAGCGAAGACGTCAGCGCCGCCGCCCTCCTGCTCGATGAAGCCGAAGCCCTTTTCCGCGTTGAACCACTTCACGGTGCCAGATGCCATATGAATTCTCCTTTGGGGCAATGCCCGGAATCGCACTGTGCGATTGCCGGAGTCGCCGCGATGATTGACCCGACCGGAGATAACACCGGCTAAAGAAAAAGTGCGCCCGCCGGAGAAAACGCCGGTGAGAGCACTTGTAAGTTTTTGGGAACCACAACTGCAACTGAGATCACAGTAGCACAGGGGGGTCGGGCAAGCAGGAAGCTTTGGCCTCCCCGGCCGGTCGGGTCGGGGAATGTTTCGGGGGCTCCTTCGAAATTCTGCATCTGCAAGAACAGATATCCGTTGCCCAAAGTCATATAAACGACGTCGCCTGGCTCAGGAAGCCCCGGGGCGCCGGTGCACCTGCTCGTTCAGCCGGAGGGCCTCCTCCAGCTGGTCCTCCAGCACGATGATCCGGCAGGCCGCGTCCACGGGCGTACCGCCGTCGACCAGCTCCCTGGCCCGTGCCGCGATGCGCAACTGGTAGCGGGAGTAACGGCGGTGGCCGCCGGAGGAGCGGAGCGGGGTGATGAGGCGGGCCTCGCCGATGGAGCGGAGGAAGGCGGGGGTGGTGCCGAGCATCTCCGCCGCCCGGCCCATCGTGTAGGCGGGGTAGTCGTCGTCGTCGAGGCTGCCGGCGATCGGGGACTTCTCAGAGGTCACACGAGAGACGCTAACCCCGATGTGCAGGCATGTCTACTCTGACCATGACAGCTTTTCTCCCGGAGGCGCGCGCGGAGTTCTCGCCCGACTGCATTGCTTTTCTCCGCCGGAAGGCCCCGAATTCCGCTACGAGGTGGGCGCGGGGGCGGGTCCGGTGGGGAGGGAGAGGCCGGCGTAGACCTGGTTGAGGACGGTGGGCAGCAGGGCCTGGGCCGTGGTGCGTCCGTCGGGCGACAGGGTCAGGTTCGTCCAGATGACGAGGGTCACGTCGTTGCCCGGGTCGTGGCCGATGAACGAGTTGAAGCCGGGGAGTTCACCGCCGTGGTAGTACATCGCGGCGTCGGGGGTGAAGCGCTGGTAGGCGATGCCGTACCCGTACTTCTGGCCGTCGGGCGCGGCCGGGTCCTCGGCCTGTGGGCTGGCGAGCCACTGCTTCTGGGACCGCGCGTCCAGGACCTCGCCCGTCACCAGGGCCCGGATCCACGCGGCCATGTCGTCGGCGGTGGACACGCCGTTGCCGGCGCCGAAGGCGTAGGAGGGGTTCTGGCGGGTGTAGTCCACGGGCGCGAGCCTCCCCGACCGGGCTTCGGCCCGCATGGCGGCGGGGTAGGGCTGGTCCACCAAGGCGTAGGCCGTTCCGCCGTACATGTAGCCGTGGGAGTACGGGGCGGGCAGGGACAGCTCGTCGGGGGCGGGCAGCGACGTCCCCTTCAGCCCGAGCGGGGTGAACAGCCGGTCCTGGAACTGGCGGGCGAGGGAGCTGCCGCCCGCCTTTTCGGCGATCAGGCCCAGCAGCACGTAATTGGTGTTGCTGTACTCGTAGGAGGCGTCGGGCGCGAAGTTCGGCGGGTGCCGGAACGCGATGTCCAGCATCTGGCGCGGCGTCACGGCCTTCCCGGGATCGGCGTCCAACGCGGCCGCGAGTTCGGGGGCGTTGGTGTAGTTGTAGAGCCCGCTGCGCATCTTCAGCAGCTGGGCGACGGTGATGCGGTCGCCGTCCGGCACGCCGTCGACGTACGCGGACACCGGGTCGCTCAGCCCCAGCCGGCCGTCCTGGGCGAGGAGGGCGACGAGGGCTGCCGTCATGGTCTTGGTGTTGGAGGCGATCCGGAAGTGGTCGGCGGTGGTGGGCCGTTGGGACGTGCCGCGCTCGGTGGTGCCGGTGAGCGCCCGGAAGGTTCCCTGCGGCGTACGGAGCAGCACCACCGTGCCCGGCACCATGAGCTGCTCCGCCGCCTTCTCGACGGCGGACTGGAACGCGGCCGGATCGACGGGCTTGAGCGCCGACGGTGTCGGGGCGGGTGTCGGGGCGGGTACGGAGGTGCCCGCCGTCGTCTCCGCCGTTGCCGTCGTCGCTGTTACCGCGGTCGCGGCCGGCGGGTCGGGGGACGCCGCGGCGGCCGCCCCGGGGGGCAGGGCGCAGACCGTGATCAGCAGCGCCGCGCACGCGGCTGGCAGGGCCGCGCGCCGGGCGGCGCGGGAGGCCCCGGTGCGGGCGCCCGGACGCCGGGGCGCGCGCTCCGGGGTCGGTGCGTCGTCGGCTCGGGGATCTCTCATGCCCGCATCACAGCCCTCGTGCTCGGCGGCCCGGCGCCGCGGCCGGGGGCGAAGCGGCGGGCCGGAGCTACCACAACGGATCAAACCAGCCTATTTCACATCTTTCGTTCCTGCGAGGGTGCTCCGGCGGGGTGTGCGGTCCGGCGAGGTGGGCGGTCCGGCGGGGTGCGCTCCCGCCGGACCGGCGCGGCCCTTGTTGCCCCCTCCGCCTCAGCCCACCGCCTTCGCGATGAGCGCGCCGATCCGCTCCTCGTCGGCGGCGGTGAGCTCCGTGAGGGCGTAGGCGGTCGGCCACAGGGTGCCCTCGTCGAGCCGCGCCAGGTCGCTGAAGCCGAGCGTGGCGTACCTCGTCTTGAACTTCTGCGCCCCCTGGAAGAAGCACACGACCTTGCCGTTGTCGGCGTACGCGGGCATCCCGTACCAGAGCTTCGGGGAGAGGCCCGGCGCGCTCGCTTTGACGATGCCGTGGAGGCGTTCGGCGAGGGCGCGGTCCGCCTCCGGCATCTCGGCGATCTTCGCGAGCACCTCTCCCTCCCCGTCGGCCTTGGCCGCGCGCGGGCCGCGGCGCGCGGCGGTCTTCAGCTCCTTGGCGCGTTCCTTCATCGCGCCGCGCTCCTCCTCGGTGAAGCCGTCGTACGGTTCGCCGGCCGCGCCGGTGCGCTCGGCGGACGCCCTCTTGTTCGTCATCGCTGGCTTCCCTTCGGAACGGGGGTGGGGGTCGGTCCGGGCGGGGGCGCGTCCGTCGCCAGTGCCTCCCGGTTCCTGACCGGTCGGGTCACCTGCTTCGCCACGCACGAGGGGATCCCCTCCACCCCGTCCGCCGCCTGGCGCCGGTAGACGCTGGGCGGCATGCCGACGAGCTCGGTGAAGCGGGTGCTGAAGGTGCCCAGCGACGAGCAGCCGACCTCGAAGCAGACCTCGGTGACGCTGAGGTCGCCGCGGCGCAGCAGCGCCATCGCGCGCTCGATGCGCCGCGTCATGAGGTAGGAGTACGGGGACTCGCCGTAGGCCTGGCGGAACTGCCGGCTGAGGTGTCCGGCCGACATGTTCGCGCCGCGGGCGAGCGCCTCGACGTCCAGCGGCTGCGCGTACTCCCGGTCGATCCGGTCGCGTACGCGGCGCAGCCGCGCGAGGTCGCTCAGGCGCTGCGCCGCGGTCAGTGCGCTCATCCACGCAGGATGGCACATGGGGGAACTCCTCCGGTGGTGTACGGCGGTGGCCGCGGGACGGCTCAGCGGAGCTCTTGGATGCGGATCAGGTTGCCCGCGGGGTCGCGGAACGCGCAGTCGCGGATGCCGTACGGCTGCTCGGTCGGCTCCTGGACGACCTCGGCGTCGGCGGCCTGGACCTTCTCGAAGGTCGCGTCGAGGTCCGGGGTGGCCAGCAGGATCCAGCCGTACGTGCCCTTGGCCATCATCTCGGTGATGGTCCGGCGCTCGTCGTCGGTGATCCCGGGGTCGGCGGCCGGCGGCGCGAGGAGGATGGACGTGCCGGGCTGTCCGGCGGGGCCGACGGTGATCCAGCGCATCGTGCCCTGTCCGACGTCGCTGCGTACCTCGAAGCCGAGGGCGTCGCGGTAGAACGCGACGGAGGCGTCCGGCTCGTCGTGCGGGAGGAAGGTCGCGTGAATGGTGAGGTCCATGGCCATCACGCTAGTCCCGCCCGGTGGGGGGTGCTTCTCGATTCCTGACCGGTCTCAGGCCGGAGGCGGACGGTGGCCGGGGGCGTCCGGCCCGGGCGTGAAGATGCGGTCCAGGTGGTGGCGCAGGACGGCGACGGCCGACTCCGGTCCCCGCTGGCCGACGAGGATGCTGGTGCCCATGGTCGCGGCCATGGCGAGCAGGCTGATCGCCTCCGTCCGCGCGTCGGCGCCGGGGTCGGCCAGGCCTGAGGCCTGGGCGCTTTCGAGGAGGCCGGTCAGGGCGTTCTCGGCGGCGTCCGGGTTGTCGATGAAGGGCTGGGCGGCGAGCGCCTCGTCGGTCACGGACAGGATCGAGTAGGAGCTGTAGAGCAGGTGGAAGGTGCGGCTCTCCTCGTCGGTCGGCAGGGAGGCCAGCAGCAGCGCCTCGATCGTCGCGCGCGGGCCCGGGTCCGGACCGGCGGCGGCGAGGCGGGCGCCCACCCGGGCGGTGAAGCGGTCGGTCAGGTGCTGGAGCCCGTAGAAGAGCAGCTTCTCCTTGCTCTGGAAGTAGTACTGCACGAGGCGCAGGGACACCCCGGCCTCCGCCGCGACGTCGCGCATGCCGACGGCGTGCAGCCCGCGCCGTCCGGCGACGCGGATGAGCGCTTCGGCGATCTGGGTGCGCCGTTCCTCGTGGTCCACGCGCTTGGGCATCCGTGGGTCTCCGGCCGTGGGTGGGGCGTGGGGTCAGCGCCCGGTTCGGTCCGGACCTTTTCATGGTACCGCCGTATCAACACCGTGGTACGGTCGTATCACGAAAAGCGAATCCTCCCCGAGGTGGCCCGTGACCGAGAACACGACCCGAGCGCGCCGCGACATCGGCCGCTACGTCAACGACACCCTGCGCGACCGCTACTTCGCCGCCTGCGACGCGCTCTACGCGATGGGCGCGCCCATCCGCTCCGAGACGGACGTCGAGACCAGCTTCGGCACCACGCACGTCTACCGGTACGGCCCCGCGGACCCCGCCGCCGAGTCCCGTACGCCGGTCGTCCTGATCCACGGCTCCGGCGGCTGCTCCGCCCAGTGGTACCCCAACACCCGCGCGCTCAGCGCCGATCGGCCCGTCTACGCCCTGGACACCCCCGGCGACCCCGGGCGCAGCGTGCAGCGCGAACCGATGTGGCAGCCCGAGCGCGCCGCCCAGTGGCTCGACGAGGCCCTCGACGCCCTCGGCCTCGACCGGGTCCACCTCGTCGGCTCCTCCTACGGCGGCTGGCTCGTCATCAACCAGGTGCACCGCCGCCCCGGCCGGCTGGCCTCCGTCACGGCCCTCGACCCCGGCGGCCTGGAGAAGGTCGGCCTGCGCTTCTTCGTGTGGATCTTCGCCAGCCTGTTCGCGACCTACGCCCCCAAGTCGCTGCGCCCGCGCCTCGCCGCCTGGCTGGAACAGCCGGTCCTCGTGGTTCCGGAGCTCCGCGCGATGATCCAGGCGAGCGTCCGCGCCTTCCGGATCCGGCGGCCGGCCCCGCTGCCGCTGTCCAACGCGGAACTGGGCTCCATCCGGACGCCGTTCTACCTGATCATGGGCAAGCGCAGCCTGCTCGTGCACCCGAAGCGGCAGCTGGAGCGGGTACCGCGGCTGGTCCCCGGGGCCCGCGCCGAGATCGTCGCGGCCACCGGCCACGGCCCGCAGATCGACCACCCCGACCTCGTCAACGCGCGGATGCTGAGCTTCATGGAGGACATCGACTCCCTCGACCCGGCCCCGGCCGGCGGCGCCGTCGACGCGTGACGCACGGCCCCGCGCGGGGCCGCCGCCGACGTCGGGCGGGGGCCGTCCCGGCGTCGGGCGGGTGGCCGAAGGGGGCATCCCGGGCGCTTCGGTCCCGGCGGTCGCGCGCGGGCCAGACCACGACCGGTCGGATTTCGCCGTACGCGCCCTGGGCCGCCGCTTTGGCCGAAACCCCGCTACTGGCCGGTAGTCCGGTCTGCGGTTTTGTGAACGGAGCGTGTCGCGGCATTCGTCAGATTGGCCGGAACGACGCGGCAAGGCTTGCCTTCGTACCGCTCGGGTGCGGGTGGTCTCCCGGCCGGCGGATTCCTTGAGCCCGCCTGGAGATCATGGGCCCGATGCAGGTCAGAGCCGGTTTCCTGGTAGAACTCCGGCTGTTTGTGAAGCTATTGACAGTCGCCGATCGCCCTTGCGATGTTTTGCTCGCCGCGCTGCTCGAACGAGTGGTCGGTGAGGGGGACGGGGAGGGAAAGTGGGCGCAGTGGGGGCGGTCGACGGACCACGGGGAGAGCGCCGGCGGGGTGCGGAGAGCGCGACGATCCTCGTGGTCGTCGGCGCCAATCCGACCGTCGCCTGGGAGGCGGCGACCCTGCCCGCCGAGGTGGTCCACGTACAGCTGCCCGGCGCGCCCGCCCTCGGTCCCGAGGACCGCGTCCTCACCACCGACTTCCTGGACCCGGTCGCCTTCCGCGCGTTCACCGACGAGGTCCTGCGGCCCCTGGCTCCGGCCGCCGTCGTCTCCCTCACCGAACTCGGCCTGGAGCCGGCCGCGCTGGCCGCCCGCCGGCTCGGCGTCGGCGGCGTCGATCCGGCCGTCGTACGGGCCACCCGCGACAAGCTGGAGATGCGGCGCATCCTGGAGCGCCGGGCCCCGCACCTGAACCCGGCCTTCGCGGCGGGCGACGACCCGGAGGCGGTGGCGCGCCTGTTCGCCGCCTACGGCCGGGCGGTGGCCAAGCCCGTCGACGGCGTCGGCAGCACCGCCATCGCCCTGGTGGAGGGCGTGGACGCCCTCCCCGCAGACCGCCGTACGGCGGCGACCCTGCTCGAACAGTTTGCCGAGGGACGCGAGTTCAGCGTCGAGGCGCTCTCGGCCGGGGGCCGGCACGCCGTCCTCGGCATCGCCGAGAAGGGCACCACGGACGGGTTCGTCGAGGTCAGCCACATGATGCCGCCGCCCTCCCTGGAGCCGCGCCGGCAGGAGCTCGTGGCCCGAGCGGTCGGCGAGCTGCTCGACGCCATCGGCCTCACCGACGGGCCCAGCCACACCGAGGTCATGGTCGACGGGGACAAGATCGTCGTGATCGAGACCCACACCCGGCTCGGCGGCGACGGCATCGCCGACCTGGTCCGCCTCACCACCGGCGTCGAATGGCGGCGCGCCGCCCTCGGCTGGGCGGTCGGCGCGGGCGTCGGCCGGGGCCCCGTCGCCGCGGCCGCGGCCGCCACCGTCTTCCTCACCGCCCCGCCGGGACGGGTCACGGCCGTCGCGCCGCCGCCCGCCCTCGCCCACGGGCACGTACACGCCTGGGACCTCTCCGTCCTCCCCGGCGACACGGTCCATCCGCTGCGCTCCTCGTCGGACCGCCTCGGCATGGCCGTCCTCACGGCGGCCGACACCGACGCCTGCGCGGCGGCCGTCGCGGAACTGATCGCCCACCCGGTGGTCACGACCGCCCCCGGTCCGGCCCTCTGACGGCCCCGGGCCGGACCGCCCCGGCCCGGCCCGCTCCGCCTCCAGGCACCCGCACCGCTGCGCTCCGCACCGCACGTACCGCTCCGCACCGCACTGCTCGTACCGCTCGCGTTCTCTTCGACGACACACTCACCGCACGGGGGACACATGTCTGTTCAGAACGACCCTATTTCTTACGATTTCCACGGTGATGCTCCCTTCTCGATGCCCTTCAAGGACATCAAGCCCGAGGAGATCCACATCTACCTCGACCTCGACACCAAGGTCGGGAAGAACACCTGCGGCCAGAAGTGCACCCACTGTTGGTTCGTCAACTACGAGAAGGTCTACGACAAGTCCTTCGCCATGGAGGAGGGCCCCCGGATCCTGGAGGGCCTCCAGTCGCACGGCTACCACGTCTACCCCCGCTACGTGGACAGCTTCGCCTACGACGGCGAGTTCATGCGGATCTACGGACCGGCCAACAACCGCGAGTTCCGGCAGGAGTCCGACCACAAGCCCACCGAGACGATGGAGAAGGGCGACGCCTGGACCAGCGGCCGCCCGCTGCTCGCCGACAACTGGACCGAGCTGCTCGACCTGGCGTCGAAGAACGGCTACGGCACCATCTCGATCACCTACCACGGCGTGATCGACGAGAACCTCCAGGTCACCGACCACAAGACGTACCCCATCAAGGGCGTCTTCTCCGGCGCGGACACCGAGGAGGTGCTGCGCCGCATCGCCGAGTACAACCAGGGCGTCGACCCCGAGGACGCCTTCCGCGTCAACATCGGCGTCACCGTCGGCCGCCACAACCACGGACGCACCTCCCTGGAGCGCTACGCCCGCTACTTCAACAAGCTGGGCGTGGCCACCGTCCGGTTCAACAACTTCACCGACCACGGCGGCCGCCACCCCGAACTGCGCCTCTCCCGCGAGGAGACCGAGCAGGCGTACCGCGACTTCAAGTGGATCCACGAGTCGGTCCCGCTCGGCTTCCAGCTCGGTGTCAGCGAGGACTTCGGCACCTTCGGCATCAAGGCCATGGGCTTCCCGGCCCACGTCGGCTGGTGCCGGGCCGGCCGCCAGCTGTTCGCCGCCATCCCGGCACAGGAGGAGGTCCTCTCCGACGGACCCGAGGGCCGTCGCGAGAAGATCGGCGACGTCGTCGGCTGCGTCAACACCTTCGAGCCGCACCTGGGGATCCTGGTCCGCACGGTCACCGCCGGCGAGACGGGCGAGCGCCACACGTACGACGTGGAGTTCGACCACGACGAGATCGAGGCGTTCACCGCCAAGCGGCTCTCCGGCACGTACAAGGACGGCTGCTTCGCCACCGAGCTGTCCGAGGAGCTCGGCCTGATCTCCCGCGTCCCCGAGCGGCGCCGCCTGCCGCTCCTCGTCGACTCCCAGTCCTGACCCCGAGAGGAAGCCCGCCGCGATGCGCCACGTCCTCGTCTTCGCCAAGACGCCCTACGCCAAGACCCCGTACGACCAGTGGCTGGCCGGTTCGGGGATCGTCCCGGTCATCGTGACCGCGACCGAGTACGCGGCGGGCTACTCCCACCTCCCGCACGTGCACGCCTTCCCCGCGTACGACACGAACCAGCTGGTCGAGAAGACCGCGCTGCGCCTGGCCCGCGAGTTCGCGGTCGAGGCGGTCTTCGCCCGCGCCGAGGCCGACGTCGTACGGGCCGCCCAGCTGCGCGAGCTGCTCGGCCTGCCGGGCCAGCACACCGCGAGCGCGGTCGCCTTCCGCGACAAGGTGGTCATGAAGGACCACCTCGCGGGCGGCCCCGTCGAGGTGCCCGCCTACCGGCGGCTCGACTCGGCGTACACGGCCCTCGCCTTCGTCGCCGAACACGGCTATCCGGTCGTGGTCAAGCCGGTGTCGGAGTCGGGCTCGCTGGGCGCGGCGATCATCCGCGACGAGGCGGACCTGGACGCCTACCTGGCCAGCCCGTGGCGGGGCACCAGCGAGATCGAGGCGTTCGTCCCCGGCCAGATGTACCACGTGGACGGGCTGGTGGCGGGCGGCGAAGTCGTCTTCGTCCACCCCTTCCGCTACCTCAACGACTGCCTGTCCTTCCGGGACGACGACTGGGTGGCCAACCTCCCGCTCACCCCGCAGGACCCCTCGTACGACCGGCTGGTCAAGGGGGCGCGGGCGGTGCTCGCCGAGCTCCCGACCCCGCCGCAGACCGCCTTCCACGCCGAGTTCTGGATCACGCCCGACGACCGGCTGGTGTTCTGCGAGATCGCCAGCCGCACCGGCGGCGGCATGATCAGCGCGATGGTCCGGCACGCGTTCGGGATCGACCTGGACAAGGAGTGGCTGTACGCGGAGTGCGGCCTGCCGTCCACCCCCGGCGTCCCGGCGTACCGGCCGGCCGGGGCGCTGTGCATCCCGCCGCGGAACGGGGTGCTGGAGCGGCTGCCGGCGGACGGGAGCGGCCCGGGTGGCGGGGCGGACGCCGGTGCCGGGGTCGATCCCGGCGCCGAACTGCCGGACTGCGTACGGGAGGTGACGCTGACCGGGGCGCCCGGCCAGGAGTTCCACGGCGGGGTGAAGTCCGGGCTGTTCCTGGCCGGCTACGTGGTCGACGGGGACACGGAGGAGGATGTGGCAGCCAATCTCGAACGCGTGGCGGGCTGGTTCTCCGACAACACCCGGTGGCGGCCCGCCGATTCCTCCGGAGGTACCGCATGAGCGCGACGACACCCCACGACACCGCCGCCGCCGGGACGGCCGGCCCGTTCACCGGCCCGCTCGTCGGGGCCGAGTGGCTGGCCGCACGGCTGGGGGAGGGCGTGGTCCTCTTCGACGCCTCCGTCGGCGCCCTCCGGGGCGCCGCCGCGCGGATTCCCGGGGCCCGGCCCTTCGACCTGGACGGCGAGCTGTCGGACCACACCTCGGCGGTGCCGCACACCATGCCCGGCGCGGGGGCGTTCACCGAGGCCCTGCGCGCGCTCGGCCTGCACGACACCGACACGGTCGTCGTCTACGACGCGCAGGGCGTCTACTCCAGCGCCCGCGCCTGGTGGATGCTGCGCGCCATGGGCTTCGACCGGGTCGCCGTCCTCGACGGCGGCCTGCCCGCCTGGACCGCCGCCGGCCACCCGGTCGAGGCGGTGCCCGCGGCGTACGGCGGCCCGCGCGGCAGTTTCACCGCCCGGCCCCGGCCGGGCCTGGTCGTGGACGCCGACACCGTCGCTGCCGCCCTCGCCGACCCGGCCGCCGCCGTCCTCGACGCGCGGACCGGCGGGCGGTACGCGGGCACCGCGCCCGAGCCGCGCCAGGGCCTGCGCGGCGGGCACATGCCGGGGGCCGCCAGCCTCCCGTTCGGGGAGCTCCAGCGGGACGGCGGCCTGATGCGGCCGGTGCCGGAGCTGCGTACGGCGTTCGAGGCGGCGGCCGGGGAGCGCGAGCAGCTGTACTTCAGCTGCGGCTCCGGGGTCACCGCCTGCGTCCTGGCGCTCGGGGCGACGCTGGCCGGCTACCGCGACCTCGCCGTGTACGACGGCTCGTGGAGCGAGTGGGGCCTGCCCTCGGACCGTCCGGTGGTCACCGGCGGGGCCGTCGGCGGACCCGCCGTCGAGCCGGGCGTCGAGCAGGGCGGCGGGGTCACGGGCGGGGGCGGCTCGCCGTGACCGCGGGACGGCGCGGTGCCGGGCTCACCGCGAAGTGGCGGATCTTCACCGGCCTGCCCGCCGGCCTCAAGGCCCTGATCGGCCTGTCCTTCGTCGTCGCCCTCGGCAGCTACATGGTCACCCCGTTCATCGGGGTGCTCATGGTCGAGGCCGTCGGGATGGACATCCGGGTCGCCGGGGTCCTGGTGGCCGTGGCCACCTTCATCCAGTTCGGCGGCAGCATCCTCGGCGGCGCGGTCGTGAACCGGCTCGGGCTCAAGCGGACCATGGTGGGCGCGCTCGCCCTGCGCACGGCCGGGCTGGTGCTGCTCGGGGTGGCCGTGAAGGAGCCCTGGGTCGCGTACCCGGCCGTCGTCCTCGTCGCGGGCGGTCCGGCGCTGTACCTCCCGGCGAACAAGGCGTACATCGTCACCAGCGTCTCCGACGACCTGCGCCCGCTCTTCCTCGGGGTGAGCAGCGCCGCCCTGAACGCGGGCATGGGGCTCGGTCCGCTGCTCGCCGCGCTGCTGATCGACGCCGACCCGGTCGTGCTGCTCATCGGCCTCGCCTGCCTCTTCGCGCTCATCACCGCGGCCCACCAGGCCGCCCTGAAGCCGCTCGCGCGCCGGCCGGCGGTGGTCCCGGCGGCCGGCCCGGGCCCGGCTGCGGCCGGCGCCGGGGGGCCGACCGGGAAGCGGGCGGCGCTGCGCGGCGCGCTGCGTCCGGTCCTCTTCACCGGTCTCGCCTTCTACCTCTACTTCTTCTTCCAGAGCTTCATGGGCCTGTACGCGGTTGGCATCTCCCACATCCAGGTCCTGGGCTGGGTGATGCTGCTCAACTGCGCCATGGTGGTGCTGCTCCAGCCGGTGCTCGCCGACCGCATCGCGCGCGCCGACTACCGCCTGCTGGTGGTCGGCTCGTTCGTCCTGATGGGCCTCGGTACGGTGGCGATGGCCTTCGGCGGCACCCCCGCCCTGCTGGTCGGCACGGCCCTCTTCACCCTCGGCGAGGTGTTCCTCTTCCTGCGCTGCGACCTGGAACTCGTCGACCGGGTGCCGGACGTTCCGGCCTTCGCCTTCGGCGTGCAGCGGCTGACCGCGGGCATCGGCGGGCTCCTGGCGGGCGTCGTCGGCGGGTTCGTCTTCGCCCACTACCAGGCGGCCGGCAACCTGGGCGCGTTCTGGCTGGTGGTGGCCGCGCAGTGCGCGGGCGCGGCCCTGCTCGCCCTGCTGCTGGGCGGCGGCCGCCGCCGGTCCGCCGCCCCCGAACCGGCGCTGCCCGAAACGGCGTCGGCCGAACCGGCGGTGGCCCGGTGAACGAGCCCGCCCCGGCGCGGGAGGCGGTCGGCGACCCCGCTCCCGCGCGGGAGGCGGTGCACGCGTCCGCCCCGTCGCGGGAGACGCGGTTCGTGCACGCCGCCTCCGATCCGCGCCGTCAGGGCGGGTACGTCAACCCGCCCGTGCACCGCGCCTCCACCGTCCTCTACCAGGACACCGCCGAGATGGACGCCTCCCAGGCGGACCCGCTCAAGCGCGGCCCCCAGGTCTACGGCCGCTTCGGGACCCCCACCGGCCGCGCCTTCGAGGAGGCGCTGACCGAGCTGGAGGGCGGCCACGCGGCGGTCGCGACGTGCTCCGGCCTCGCGGCGATCACCACGGCGATCCTCGCGTACGTCCGGTCCGGCGACCACATCCTCGTCAGCGACTCGGTCTACCTGCCGACCCGGAAGTTCTGCGACTCGCTCGCGGTGCTGGGCGTGGAGACCGAGTACTACGACCCGGCCGCGGGCGGCGCCGCGATCGAGGGGCTGATGCGCCCCGCGACCCGGCTGCTGTACCTGGAGTCCCCGGGCTCCACCACCTTCGAGGTGCAGGACGTACCGGCGCTCACCGCCGTCTGCCGGGCCCGGGGGGTGGCCACCGTCGCGGACAACACCTGGGCCACGCCGGCCTTCTGCCGCCCGATGGCGCTGGGCGCGGGCGTGGACGCGGTGGTGCACTCCGCGACGAAGTACCTGACGGGCCACGCGGACAGCATCCTCGGCGCGATCGTCTGCACGGAGGAGAGCTACCCGGTCATCCGCGGCGCGGCGATCCGGCTCGGCCAGTGCGCGAGCGCCGACGACGTGTACCTCGGCCTGCGCGGGCTGCGCACCCTCGGCGTACGGATGGGCTGGCACCAGGACCAGGGGCTGGAGCTGGCCCGCTGGACCGCCAAGCAGGAGGGTGTGGCGGCCGTCCTGCACCCGGGGCTGCCCGAGGACCCCGGCCACGACCTGTGGCGCCGCGACTTCACCGGAGCGGCCGGGCTGTTCGGGGTGGAACTGGAGCCTCGCTTCGGCAAACCGGCCGTGGACGCGCTGCTCGACCGGCTGCGGGTGTTCGGCCTGGGCCACAGCTACGGCGGCTACGAGAGCCTGATCGTGCCGGCCGACCCGGTCTCCCACCGCCTGCCGGGCACCTGGGCGGGCCGCGGCCCGCTGATCCGGGTGCACGTCGGCTTCGAGGGCCTGGACGATCTGAAACAGGACCTGACGGCGGGCTTCGAAGCCCTGCTGGGCCCGCGCTAGCCGGGCACGCGGCCGCACCCGTGCCCGTGCCCGCGGGTCAGGGGCGGCGGGCGCACCACACGGTGCGTTCGGTGCGGACCGCGAGGTCGTCGCGGCGCAGGAGGCTGCCGGGGCCGCCGGTGTCGAGGAGCCGGTCGAGGGAGGCGAGGTCCTCGGCGGCCAGGGCGGGTGCGGCGGTGGCGCGCAGGCGCTCCAGACCGCTGAGGGCGTAGCGGCCGACCGCCTCGCTGCGCGAGCCGTCGACGTGCACGGTGAGGGTGCGTTCGTCCTCGACGGTGAACCCGGCGGCGGCCAGCCTCGGTCCCCAGTCGGCGCCGCGGTGCGGCAGGTGCGCGGCGTGGTGGTGTGCGAGCGCGGCGTGGCAGCGCTCCTCCAGGCCGGGCCTGTCCTCGGGGGCGTCGGCGGGCAGGAAGCGGGGGAAGCCGGCCAGCTCGACGACGGCGAACAGGCCGCCGGGCGCGAGCAGTCCGTGGACCGCGCGCAGGGTGCGGTCGGGCTCCGCCATGTGGTGCAGCGAGGCCGACGCCCACACCAGCTCGGGACGGCCGAGGCCGGGGCGGACGAGGTCGGGCCAGTCCGCGTCGAGATCGGCCCGTACGGTGTGCACCCGGTCGGTCAGGCCGAGCTCCAGGGCCCGCTCCCGCAGCCGGTGCAGATGGGGGGCGGACGCGTCGACGGCGGTCACCTCGGCTTCGGGGAAGCGGGCGAGCAGGGCGAAGGTGCCGGTGCCGGTACCGCATCCCAGGTCCACGAGGTGACGGGGGGCGGTCGGGACGGGCAGCCGTGCGGTGATGTCGGCGGTGTGCCCGGCGAGCACTTCCGCGTCGAGGTCGAGGATCTCGGCCTGGTCGTCGGAGCCGGGGGCGTGCCGGGGGGCGGGGTGCGCGCCCTCGTGGGGCGCGTGGGCAGAGGCGTGGTGGGTCATGTCGGCCACGCTAGGAGGGCCGTGCTGTTTCGGCACCATGCTTCCCGGACTGCGCAAGAAGACGGCCGGTTCCGCTGCCGACCGCGCAAGGCCGCCGTCCGCTGTGCCGCGGGTGCCGCAGCCGCGTGGGTGCCGCCGCGGTGTCCGGCGCAGTCGCTCCGGTGTCGGGCGCCGTCGCTCCGGTGTCAGGCGTCGTCGCTCTGGTGGCCGCGGCGGGCGTCGCGGTCGAAGACGCCCAGGATCTCGCAGGGCCCGCCCTCGGCACCGATGGCGTGCGGCAGCATCGTGGGGAACTCCACCGCCTGGTTCGTCTCCACGCGCAGGCGCCGGTTTCCCAGCAGCAGGACCGCGGTGCCGGACAGGACGACGAGCCACTCGCGGCCCGGATGGGCCCGCATGCGCGCGGGGCTGTCGGGGGGCGGGTCCGTCATGCGCCGGCGTACGACGGTCATGCCGGGCTCCGCCTTCATGGGCCACCGCATGACCCCGTGGGCCGCGTCGATCACCGGGTTGGTGACGACGTCGTCGGCGGCGGTCTCCACGAGCTGGTCCAGGGACGTGTCCAGGGCTCGGGCGAGGGTCACGAGCTGGTCCAGGGCCAGGCGGCGCCCGCCGTTCTCGATGCGGCTGAGCGTGGACTGGCTGATGTGGGCGCGGGAGGCCAGTTCCGCCAGGGACCAGCCCTGTGCCACGCGCAGGGCCCGGATCCGCTGGCGCACCAGGCCGTCCAGCCCGCCGTCGTCTTGCGTCACGGGCAACAGCGTATGACCCCACCGCACGGCGCGCGCCCGCGGCCGGGCACGCGGCACGGGACGTACGCGCCCTCGGAGGGCACGGCGCGTCCGGTCTCACGACGGCCGAAAGCCCTTTACCGGGGGCAGCCGGTGGGTGATGCTGACCCGGCGTTCGAAGGAAGATCGACACGGTAGCGGCCGGTCGGTCCGGGAGGGGGAGGCCGCCGTGGTGCGCGTGGAGCTGCTGGGACCGGTTCAGGTGTACGCCGACGAGGTGACGCCGGTCGAGGTCGGGGGAGCGCGGTTGCGGATGCTGCTGGCCCGGCTCGCCCTCGAAGAGGGCCGTACGGTGTCCGCCGACGCGCTCGTCGACGGCCTCTGGGGCGAGGAGCCGCCCGCCGACGCGACCAACGCGCTGCAGGCACTGGTGTCGCGCCTGCGCAGGGCGCTGCGCGGGTCGGCGGCGGTGGAGTCCGCGTCCGGCGGCTACCGGCTCTCGGTGCGGGCCGAGGACGTGGACGTGCACCGCTTCGAGGACCTGGCGGCCCGGGGGCGGCGGGAGCTCGCGGCCGGGCGGGCCGGTGAGGCGGCCGCGCTGCTCGGCGCGGCGCTCGGGCTGTGGCGGGGCACGGCGCTCGCCGATGTCCTCGACGCCCCGTTCGCCGGGCCCGTCGCGACCCGGCTCGACGACCTGCGCACCGCCGCGGCCGAGGACCACAGCGAAGCCGAGCTGCGGCTCGGACGGTACGGCGAGGTGCTGGCCGACCTCGAAAGGGCCGGTTCTGAGCGGCCGTTGAGCGAACGGGTCGCCGGACTGCGGATGCGGGCCCTGTCCGCGGCCGGACGGCAGTCCGACGCCCTCGCTCGCGGTGTACGAGGCGATACGGGAGCGGCTCGGCGACGAACTCGGCGTCGATCCGTCGGCCGAGCTGCGGGACATCCACCTGGCCCTGCTGCGGGGTGAGCTGGCGGCGCCCGCCGAGCGGCCCGGGACCGCTCCGAGCCGCCTCCCGGCCCGGCTCACCAGCCTCGTCGGCCGCGACGGCGAACTGGCGCGACTCGCAACGCGGTTGGAGCACAACCGACTCGTCACTCGTCGGCCCCGGGGGCGCGGGCAAGACCCGGCTCTCCTTCGAGGCGGCCACCCGGGACCGCGCCCACGCACGCGGCCGGGTCTGGTTCGTGCCGCTCGCCGGGGTGAGCGCGCCGGACCGGCTGGCCGACGCGGTGCTCGGCGCCCTCAGCTCCACCGGCGGCGGCCCGGATCGCGTACCCCATGCTCAACAACTCCTCGTCGGGTCACCGCCGTTCTCGATGAGTCGGATCCGCGGACCCACGGCCGGTCAGCCCTGTCCGGTCGTCTCGGTCCAGGGACGGAGCTTCTCCGGGTTGCGCACGGCCCAGATCCGGGTGATGCGGCCGCCGGCGAGACCGAACGCGGCCACGGTCACGGTGACGCCGTCGTGTTGGGCGACCAGGCCGGGCCGGCCGTTGACCGTGCGTTCCAGGAGGGTCAGTCCCGGCGCCTTGTCGGCGATGTGGATCAGGTACTGGGCGATGCGCCCGCTGCCCTCGACCGGGCGCAGGACGGTGCCGACCAACCCGCCGCCGTCGGCGGTCATCGTGGCGTCGGGGTCGAGGAGGCCGACGAGGGCCTCGATGTCCTTGGCCTCCCACGCCTCCTTGAAGTCCCGTACGAGGCCCGCCTGTCCGGCCGTCGCCGCCGACGGGGGCCGCGCGGCGTGGATGCGCCGGCGGGCGGAGGTGGCGAGCTGCCGGCAGGCCGCGGGGGTCCGGCCGACGATCTCGGCGACCTCCGCGAACGGGTAGCGGAAGACGTCGTGGAGGATGAACGCCACGCGTTCCGCCGGCGTCATCGCCTCCAGTACGACGAGGAAGGCCATGTTCACCGATTCGTCCAGGGTGATCCGGTCGGCGGGGTCGCCCGGATCGGCGCTGCCCCCGCCCGTCCGTCCGCCGATCCACTCCGTACGGTCGGGGACCGGCTCGGGTATCCACGCGCCGACGTAGCGCTCGCGCCGGACCCGCGCCGAGCCGAGCACGTCGAGGCAGATGCGGCCGGCCACCGTCGTCAGCCAGGCACCGGGAGACGCGACGGCCTCCCGCCGCTGCGGCGACATCGCGTACCAGCGGGTGTAGGTCTCCTGTACGGCGTCCTCTGCCTCGGCC
The DNA here is from genome assembly GCF_042717785.1 of Streptomyces sp. NPDC058619. Classification (NCBI taxonomy): domain Bacteria; kingdom Bacillati; phylum Actinomycetota; class Actinomycetes; order Kitasatosporales; family Streptomycetaceae; genus Streptomyces; species Streptomyces sp. NPDC058619. The sequence goes on along the minus strand of NZ_JBHXQN010000012.1, from coordinate 174,408 downwards.
AGCGAACCGAGCAGCCGGTAGGCGAGATTGATCAGCTGGCGCCGCTCGTCGACGATCACGCTCAGGGCCGGCTCGGACGGGTCCTGCCCTGCCTCGGATGGGGTGCTCATGGTCGCGACCGCTCCCTGGTTCTTCTCGTCCGCTTCGGCTTTCCGGTACTCCGACGAAACAGCGCACCGGATGGTGAGCTCCCCCTTCGCCTCACATTTCGCGGGCCCGCGTCGTCGGACCGGCGAGAGACCGACGATCCGACGATCCACCGCCGCGAGGCAGAAGAGGGGGCCGCGCCATGGCCACGCAGACGACGGCAGTACCGGGCCGGATCACCTTCCCGCAGGTCGCGATAGCCCTGCAGACCTCGGCCCTCTTCTTCCAGGCGGCAACGGCCGGACTGCTGCTGTCCTCGGCGTACGGCGCCGCACTCCACGACGTCGGCTCGCGCGTGATGTACGGCGCATCGATGCTGTACGTGCTCGCCGCGATCCTGGCATGGCGCCCGGGCGGCGGCTCGCCCCGCCCCGTCCTGTACGCCTCCGGCTTCCTCGTCCTCGCCTCGGTGCAGGTGGTGCTGGGCATCGCGCACGTGGCCTCGCTCCATGTCCCCCTGGGCATCCTCATGTTCGGCCTGAGCGTGCTGGACCTGGGCCGGGTGCTGTCCCACCGCCGGCCGGGGCGTACCGGGGCCCGGCCGGAGCGCCCCGGCGGCCGGGCCTAGCCCACCCCCGGCCGGCCACGGCCACCCGCGCCGCCCGGCTACGGCCACCCGCGCCCGGCCGTGGCCGCCGGTCGCGCCGCGGTGCGTCGCGCGGTCAGGCCGTCGCCTCCGCCTGGGCACGGCTCCGGGTCTGCGGCCGTACGACACGCCGGCGCCGGGACGGCACGCCCGCCGTCGGGTGGGCGACGCCCCAGGCCGCGCCCTTGCAGATCAGCTCCTTGTAGACGGCGGCCACGCGGCCCGTCAGGGCGCTGTCGACCGCCCGGTCGTCGGCGGTGACGAACTGGATCAGGCCCTCCTTGCGGCCGAGGGAGACGCACTGCTGGAAGTAGCGGATCGAGGCGCCGGGGACCTTGGTGCCGGTGAGCCGGGCGGCGATGGCATCGGCCGCCTGCCAGGCCATGGGGATGCCCGAGGCGCAGGACATGCGCAGCGGCCTTCCGCCCGGGCCGGTCGCCGTCGCCGCGTCGCCCACGGCGTACACGTCCGGGTGCGACACCGAGCGCATCGTGGTGTCGACCGCGATCCGGCCGTCGTCGCCGAGTTCCAGGGCGGTGGCCCGGGCGATCGGGTGGACGGCGAATCCGGTGGTCCACACGGTGATGCCGGCGGCGAGGGTCCGGCCGTCGGCGGTCGTCACGCCGTCCGCTGCCACGGCGCTGACCTCGGTGTGCTCGTGGACCGTGATGCCGAGCCCGTCCACCACCTTCCGCAGGTGGGCGCGTCCCTTCGCCGAGAGCCAGTCGCCGAGGGCGCCGCGGGCGGCCAGGGCGACGTCGAGGTCGGGGCGGGCCTCGGCGATCTCGGTCGCGGCCTCCAGGCCGGTCAGGCCGCCGCCGACCACGACCACGGGCCGGCCGGCGTCCAGGGCGGCCAGGCGGCCGCGGAGGCGGAGGGCGCCGGGACGGCTGGAGATCTCGTCGGCGTGTTCGGCGGTGCCGGGGACACCCCCGTCGTTCCAGCCGCTGCCGAAGGCGTACACCAGCGTGTCGTACTCCAGCTCCTCCAGCTCCTCCGCCTCCTGCGGCCCCTGCGGCCCCTCCAGCCCCTGCGGCCCGGGGCCGTCGGCGGCGGCGAGCGTCACCGCCTTCCGGTCCACGTCCACGGCGGTGACCCTCGCGAGCTTCAGCTCCACGCCCGTGCCCGCGAACATCTCGCCGAACGGCCGGGGCGCGAGGTCCTGGCCGGCCGCGACCTGGTGCAGCCGGACGCGCTCGACGAAGTCGGGCTCGGGGGTGACGAGGGTGATGGTGACGTCCTCGCGGTGCAGCCGCCGGGCGAGCCGGCCGGCGGCGGTGGCTCCGGTGTAGCCGGCTCCGAGGACGACGATGCGGTGCTGCATGTCCGTGCTCCTGTCTGGGCGGGTGCCGCCGGTGTCCGGCGTGGTGTCGCCTCTTGAACCGGACAGCCCCCCGTTCCCTGACAGGATCCGCATGTGACCTGCGCCACATCTCCTCAGAGGGTGTGGAGCGGGCCCTCCCGGTGGTCCGCGGCGGCCCAGTGCCCGGTCGCGCGGACGAGCTTGTCGGGGTTGACCTGGCTGCGGACCGCGGAGATGCCCTCCGCGGTGACCTCCAGGCAGATGATCCCGACGACCCGGCCGTCCACGACCGCCACGAGGGCGGGCCCGCCGTTCGCGGTCGCGGCGTAGATGTCGGCCGCGCCGCCGACATGGGCCCGCTTGGCCGCGCTGGGCTTGAACATGCCGCGCAGGAACGTGGCGACCGCGAGCGCGCCCTCGAACGCCTTCGCGCGGGCCGGGACCTTCCCGCCGCCGTCGCCGACCGAGACGGCGTCCTGGGTGAGCAGGCGTACGAGGGGTTCGGTACGGCCACTGGCCGCCGCGGCCAGGAACTCCTCGACGATCCTTTGGGCGGCGGCCCCGTCGATCTCGGCGCGCGCCCTGCCGTCCGCGATGTGCTTCCTGGCCCGGTGGTAGATCTGCTGGGCGGCGGCTTCGGTGATGTCCAGGATCTCGGCGATCTCCCGGTGCGGGTGGTCGAAGGCCTCGCGCAGTACGTACACGGCCCGCTCGCCCGGCGACAGGCGCTCCAGCAGGACGAGGACGGCGTACGACACCGACTCGCGCTGCTCGGCGCTGTCGGCCGGGCCGAGCATCGGGTCCCCGGCGAGCAGCGGTTCGGGCAGCCAGCGCCCCACGTACGTCTCGCGCCGGGCGCGGGCCGAAGTGAGCTGATTCAGGCACCAGTTGGTGAGGACCTTCGTCAGCCAGGCCTCGGGCACCGCGATCCGCCCGACGTCGGCCGCCTGCCAGCGCAGGAACGTCTCCTGCACGGCGTCCTCGGCCTCGCTCGACGAGCCGAGCAGCCGGTAGGCGATGGCCTCCAGCCGGGGCCTGGCCTTCTCGAACCGGTCCACGTCACTCATGATCAGGGCCATGCCCGGATCCTAGGCGCCCCCGCACCGCAGCGGCAGACGGGGCGGCTCTCCCCGCCGAGGCACCGGTACCACCCGCTGCGCGGTGCGCGCACTCCGGTGAGACGGGCCGGCTCCGGGCCCCCGGGCCCTCCCCCGGGCCGGGCGCCGGGGCCCCGGGCGGGGTACCGCGGCCGGACCGGTGTCCGAGGGCTCGGCGATACTGCCGGAGGCAACGCAGCGGCCCCACCTGTGAGACGCGAGGAAGCACCACATGAGCACGGCCACGCCCGGATCCGTCCCGGCCCCACCGCCCGCTCCCGGCGGCCCGCCCCGGCGAGGCCGCCACCGCAGGGTCCTCGTCGACGCCGTCGTCACCGCGGCGGCCTCCCTGGAACTGCTCACCCTGCACGGCCAGCTCGACACCACGGCCGCGCTCGTGTGCCCGCCCGCGCTGGTCGCCCTGATGCTGCGGCGCAGGTTCCCCGCGACGGTGCTCCTGGCCACCCTGCCGTCGATGGCCACCGGCTTCCTGTGGCTCGCCCCCATGGTCGCCATGTTCACGCTGGCCGCCGGAACCGCCCGCCGCCGGGTGGTCGTGGCCGGCGGAGCGGGCCTCTTCGGGGCGACCCTGTGGGCCGGACTCACCGTCGACGCGGCGGCCATGACGTGGAGCGAGCACCTGATCGTCGTTCAGGTGGCCCTCATGTTCAGCCTCGGCCCTGCCGGCCTGGGCCGGCTGGCCCGTACCAGGTCCGAGCTGAGGGCCCACCTCGCCGAGCTGTCCGCGTCCCAGGCGCACGGCCGCCGCCTGGAGGCCGAGCGGGCCGTCGCAGAGGAACGCACGCGCATGGCCCGCGAGATGCACGACACCGTCTCGTACCACCTCGGCATCATCGCCGCCCAGTCCGGCGCCCTGTGGGCCACGGCCCCGGACGACACCGTCCGGGAGGACGCCGAGGCGATCCGCCGGCACGCCGCCGACGCCCTGGCGGAACTCCGCGACATCGTCGGCGTCCTGCGCCACTCGGCGGACCGGCCCGCCGAGGGCGGTCCCGCCCGGCTGGCCAATCTCCGCACGCTGGTCCAGGAGGCCCGCCTGGACACGGTCCTCGCCCTCGACCTGGACCTCCCCGAGGGCCGGAGCTGGGGCCCGGTCGTCGAGCAGGCCGCCTTCCGCACCGTCCAGGAGGCCCTGACCAACGTGCGCAAGTACGCTCCGGGCTCCCGCGTCCAGGTCACGGTGGGTCCGTCCGCCGCGGGCGACGCCCTCCTCGTGGAGGTCCGCAACGGGCCGGCCCCGCACGGCACGGCGCCCGTCCCCGCCCCGCACGGCACAGTGCCCGTCCTCGCCCCGCCGTCCGGCGGCTTCGGCCTCACCGGCCTGGAGGAGCGCACCGCGCTCGTCGGCGGCCGCTTCCGTGCCGACGCCACCCCGGACGGCGGCTTCGTCGTCAGCGCGGAGCTGCCGCTGGGTCAGCCCGTCGCCGCCCAGGGGGAGTCCGGGTCGGCCTCGTAGACCGACACGTGCCGCAGGCTGGACGAGGTGTACGGGGTACCCGCCCAGTCCTCCGCGCGCTCCAGCAGCCGCAGCCCGGAGAGTTCCGCCAGCAGGTCGATCTCGAAGGGGAAGGCGTAGCGCAGCAGGTGCTCGCGGGTCTCCGGTGCACCGCCGTCGATGATCGTGTGGGTCGACAGCATGAGCTGCTGGGAGCGGTCCACGGTCAGCGTGTCCAGCATGACGGACCGCTCGTCGAGGTGGCGCATCGAGTGGTCCGGCTTCGCCATGTGGTGGTACGGCGCCGGGTCGAACGCCTCCAGCACGAACCGGCCGCCGGGTGCCAGCTGCTGCCGGACCCGCCGCAGGCAGCCGAGCTGCTGCTCCTTGCTGATCGCCACGAAGAACGTGTTCAGCACCAGGGTCACGGTGTCGAAGACGCGCCCCGTGCCCTCTTCGGTGAAGTCGCCGACCTGCGTGGTCACCGCTCCCTCCGGGTCTCGCGCGCGCAGCTCGTCGAGCATCGCCCCGGAGCCGTCGATGCCGTGCACGGTGAAGCCGAGGCCGGCCAGCGGGACGGCGATCCTGCCGGTGCCGACGCCGAGTTCGAGCACGCTGCCGCCCGGCCGGGTGAGCGAGGCGACGAAGGCGACCGCCTGCTCCGTGTCGTGGTCGATCGGGTACATGAGGTCGTACACGCTCGCCAGCTTGCGGTCGTACAGCGCATTGCCGAGGGTCATGCGGGAGTCACTCCAAACGGGTGCCCTGGGGCATGGTCGGGGCCGGGCCGAGGGGAGACGGTCCGGTGGTGTCCGGGAGGGTGGAGGCCGGCTCCGGGCCGCGCCGCGGCGGTGCCCAGGCCCGGGTGGACCCCGGCCGCCTCAGCGGGTGCCGGCGAGGGCCTGTGGGCGGTGCCGGTCCGGAGCGGACGCGGCGCGGTGCGCCAGCACGGCCGCCTGCACGCGGTTGGCCAGGCCGAGCTTGGCCAGGATGGCGCTGACGTGCTCCTTGGCCGTGGACGCGCTCAGCAGCAGCCGGCGCCCGATGTCGGCATTGGTCAGGCCTTCCGCCAGCAGGTCCAGCACCTGCTGCTCCCGCTCGGTGAGCGAGTCCAGCCGGGGGTCCGGACCGGTGGCCGGGCGCGGGTTCGGGCCGTCGTGGCCCGGCCCGCCGCCGAGGTAGCCGTCCACCACGATGCGCGCCGCCTGTGGGGACAGCACCGTCCCGCCGGAGGCCAGCACCCGTACCGCATGGACGAGTTCCTGCGGCGTCGCGTCCTTCAGCAGGAAGCCCCGGGCCCCGGAAGCCAGCACGGCCGCGATGTCCTCGTCGGCCAGGAAGGTCGTCAGGATCGCCACGGCCGGCGGATCCGGGAGGGTGCCGAGTCCGGCCAGGACCGTGAACCCGTCCACCTCCGGCATGCGCAGGTCGAGCAGCACCACGTCCGGCCGGTGGAGTGCGATGGCCTCCAGCGCCGCCGTGCCGTCGCATGCGACCGGCACGTCGATGTCCGGTTCGCCCTCCAGAATGCGCTGCATGCACGACCGCAGCAGAACTTCGTCGTCGACAATCATTACGCGGATCATCACGCCCCCTTAGAGCAGCCACCCCGTTTGGCCGCACTTCTGCCAAGGTATCAACTCGGTAAAAAGGGTTGACGTATCGGGGTGGGGCTCTGCGGAACGCGGCGAACCACTTCAGGAACGCGTGTCGAGGGCTTCCTTGACGAGCGCGACCAGGGTGGAGTCCCAAGTCAGGAGCAGCAGTTCGACCTTCTCGCCTTCGACGGTGGCGCAGGTCACGGCCGTACCGCCGCGCCCGCCCCCGGTGGCCGTCCCGGTCGGTCCCGCCAGCCGCAGCCCGCTCGTGCGGGGTCCGTCGAGCGTGGCGCCGGACCGGCTCAACGTGAGCTTCCCGCGCTGCATTGCGGCCGGCCGGTCGCCCGTGCGGTACCGGCAGCGCAGCGTCACCGGCTCACCGCCCCGCAACGCGGTGATGTGGCGGGCCGAACGGGCCCGGTCGAGCCCCTTGCCGCCGACCCACACCACCAGGTCCATCAGGCAGTGCGCGGCGAATTCCAGCAACAACATGTGGTTGATCGCTCCTCAACTCGGACGACTCGTGGAAGACGTGGGCGGATCCGGTCCGCCGGTTCGTACGCGCGCGCACGCACGCGGCGGTCACCGGTCGCGTGCCGCTGCCCGGTCGCGCACCGCCTCGGCGATGGCCCGCACATCGGCCAGTGCCGCCTCGGGACCCTCGGTCAGCAGGACCCCCGCGCAGCTCAGCGCGATCTCGGTCGCCCCCGCTTCACCGTAACCGGTGAGGCGGTCGGCCACCTCGTCGGGTGTCCCGTACGCGAAGACGCCGCCGTCGACCAGCGCGCCCGCCCCGCCCCACGGGTCGGACACGTCCACGGCGAGCCCGGCCGCGCGCAGCATGGCCGCGTAGTGCGCGCCCTCCAGGTGCAGTTGGTGCGCCGCGTACGCCAGCTTCCGGGCATCCCGGCCGGGCCTGCGCACCGCACACGGAACGATCGCCGTCACCCCGGGCGCCGCCCGCCCGCGGGACGCGGCGCCCCGCGCCAGGGCGGGGACGATCTCGTCGGCCAGGTGGGCGGCCGGAGTCAGCAGGGTGATCGCCACGTCGGCGACCTGACCGGCAACGTGGGCCATGCGCGGGCGGAGCACGCCCACGCCGAGCGACACGGCCGGGCGGGGCGCCGCCGGGTGCGGCTGCGGCAGCGGCCCGCCGTCGAGCCGCACGTACCGCCCCCGGAAGTCGTCCACGGCCTCGCCGTCCAGCAGCCGCCGCACCACGCCCAGGTATTCGGCGACGGCGGTCAGCGGGCTCTCGTACGGTTCCCCGCGCAGCGCCGCCACGGTGTCGGGGTCCCCGGCGCCGAACCCGGCGAGCACCGGCCGCCCTGTCAGCAGCGCCAGGGACCGGGCCTGCACCGCCGCGTCCAGGGGGTGCCGCAGCGCGGTCAGCGCGACGCTGGTCCCCGTGGGCACCCGGATGCCACGCCCGGCGAGGTGGGCGAACGCCTGGTGGGTGTCGACGACCAGCGACTGCCCCAGGTACAGGCGCGCCAGTGACAGTTCCCCGACGGCCCGGCCGAAGGCGGCGAGTTCGTCCAGGTCGCAGGCCATCAGCGGGTACATCAGGGCCAGGGGCGGCGGGGCGCCCGGGGCGTTCGTGGTCATGGGAGTCTCCGTGGACGTCGGCGGGTGCGGATGTCGGTGCGGGGGCGGGGGAAGGGCGGTCACGCGGGAGCCTGGGCGTGCTCGGCCGCCCGTGGCGGCGGCGTCAGGTACGCGTCGGCCTGGAGCCGGAAGAGCCGGGCGTACGTGCCGTCCAGGGCCAGCAGTTCTTCGTGGCTGCCCTCCTCGATGAGCGAGCCGTCCTCCAGGACGAGGATCCTGTCGGCGACCCGGACGGTCGAGAACCGGTGCGAGACCACGAGGGAGGTCGCCCGCGCGCAGATGGTGCGCAGCCGGCCGAAGACGTCCGCCTCCGCCTCGGGGTCGATCGCGGCGGTCGGCTCGTCGAGGATCGCGATCGGCGCGTCCCGCAGGAACGCCCGGGCGAGGGCGATCTTCTGCCACTGCCCGCCCGACAGTTGGCGGCCGCCCTCGAAGTGCCGGCCCAGCACGGTGTCGTACGCGGCGTCGAGCCGGTCGACGAACGGTGCGGCCCCGCTCGCCTCGGCGGCCGCGCGGATGCGGTCGGTGTCGTCGAGCTGCCCGACGCGTCCGAAGCCGATGTTGTGGCGGACGGGCATCTCGTAGCGGATGAAGTCCTGGAAGACGACGCCGATGTTCCGCTGGAGTTCGGTCGTGTCGTACTCCTCGATGGGCACGCCGTCGATCAGGATGCGGCCTCGGGTGGGCTCGTACAGCCGGGTCAGGAGCTTGACGATCGTGCTCTTGCCGGCGCCGTTGGCACCGACGAGGGCGCAGCAGGTGCCGGCGGGGATGAAGCAGCTGAAGCGGTTCAGGGCGGTGGTCTCGGTGCCCGGGTAGGTGAACGTCACGTCCTGGAACTCGATGCCGTGGGCGAGCCGGGCGGGGAACGGCCGGGTGCCGCCCGTGATGCTCTCCTCCGGCAGGGAGAGGTAGTCGAAGAGGTTCCCGGCGAACAGCGTGTTCTGGTAAAGGGTGGCCACGCCGAGCAGCAGTCCGCCGGCCGCCACGTGCACGGCGCCGAGGGCCTGGAGGTACCCCGCCAGCTCGCCGAGGCGCCCCGTCGACACGGTCGAGGTCAGGGCGAAGACCAGGGCCCCGGCCGAGCCGGCCACGCTGACCAGGCCCAGCGCCGCCGACCAGCCGTGGCGTCGGCGGGCCAGCCTCCGGTCCACCCGGAAGAAGCCCCGGACCAGCGCCCGGTAGCGGTCCACGAAGTACGGGCCCAGCTGGTAGAGCTTCACCTCCTTGTACGAGGAGTCCGTGGTGGTCAGGTCCTGGTAGTAGAAGGCGCGGCGGCGGTCCTGGGCGCGGTGGTACTCGACCGCGTACCCCTCCTTGCTGAACACGACGTGCGCGGCGAGCGCGGGCACCGGGGCGACGAGGATGACGGCCGCGAGCCATGCGTTCCAGGAGAACAGCACCGAGCTGACCATCACGAGCGACGCCAGCGAGGTGAGCGTGCGCAGCATCTCCTCGAAGACCTCGAAGGCCGTGCCGCCGCCGCTCTCGCGCAGGGCGCGCTGGAGCCGGTCGTACGCCTCGGGGTCCTCGTAGGCGCTGAGGTCCATGCGGGTGCCCTTGACCATCACCTGCTCGCCGATCTCCGCGCTGAACTCCAGCTGGAGCAGGGAGTTCAGGTACTGGGCGACCGACGACAGCACGTGCTCGGCGACCGCCACCGCGACCAGCCAGGCCGCTGCCGTGGTGAGCCGGTCCCACGCCCCCGGGGTGTCCTCGACGGCGTCGGCGACCGCCTGCACCGCGTGGGCGGTGAGCCAGATCCCGGCGGCCGGCACGCCGGCGGTCAGCAGCGTGAGCAGGGCCAGGGCGGTCACCCGCAGCGGGCTGAGCCCCCAGAACGAGCGCACCACGAGCCACCAGTAGCGCAGGTCCCGGGAGAGCCGCCGCTGCTCCCGGGACGCGGCGTCCTGCTCCGGGGCGTGGGGCCCGGCGTTCACTGGGGCCTCCCGCGCAGGCAGTTCAGGACGTGCGCCCACACCAGGTAGCAGCGGTTCTCGGCGGGCCGGTCCATCGGCAGCAGGCGGTTGACCTGCATGTGCGCCAGGCTGGCCAGGATCGCGTCCCGGGTGCCCCACAGCGTGCCGGCGGCCTCCGCCCGGGCGACCGCGCGGGCGGCCCGTCCCACGGCAGCGGCCTGTGCGTCGAGGACGGCGGCCAGCCGGGCGTGGTGGGCGCGGCCGAGCGGGTGCGGCCGGCGGTCCCAGGGCCGCAGCAGTTCGCACAGGTAGTCCCGGTCCTTCCGGTACCGCTCGCGCGCCTCCGCATCCTCCGCCGGGCGGGGCATGACGGCCAGCCGCTCGCGGACGTCGAGCCCCCACTGCGCGTACAGCGCGTCGACGGCGGCGATGGTGACGGCCTCGGGTTCCAGGCCGTGCTCCTTGTCCCACAACAGGCGCTGCAGCCCGCAGGAGACGGCCGAGTTCGCGGCGAAGAGCTCCTCGACGTGGTCGTACACGGCGGGACCGCCGTACCGGCTGATCTCCGGGTGGTAGGTGGCCGCCTCCAGGCGGTCGGCGAGCCCCCGCCGTACGAGTCCCTCGCCCCAGGCGAACAGCGCGGTCAGTGCGGCCGCACCGGAGGCGGACTCCGTACGGGTCCTGATGCGCAGGTGCGGGTCGGGGTCGGCGTACCGGATGTAGAACCAGCGGTCCGGGGCGAGGCCGGCGTCCCCCAGCTGCGCGATCAAGGAGGGGAGTTCGGTGGCGACGATCTCGTCGTGGAGGTCCCGGGCGGCGTACAGCCTGAGGTACGACCATGCGGAGCCCGGCAGGTGGGCGGGGTGCGCGTCGGGCGCGGCCTTGCGCCGGATCTCGGCCTGAGCGGTACGCGGACGCTGCTGCGCCGCACCCTCCTGCGGGGCGGCGAGGAGCGGGACGACCACCTCGGACAGGTGGCCGCGCCCCGAGCCGTCGCGCAGCCACGCCGAGTCCGGTCCGGGCAGCGCCTCCTGGAGGGTGGTGCGGCCGGTGGCGGTGCGCAGGTCGGCGAGGAGCTCGTCGACGCAGGCCGGGTGGTCGAGGTCGAGCAGCAGCCGGTTGTCGTCGTCCGCGAGGTAGACGTGGCGCGGCACCCCCCAGGTGCGGCGCCAGCCGGCCACGTCGTCCGCCGTGCGCGGTACGGGTACCGGACCCGCCGTGGTGGCGTCGGCCTGCGCCCCGGCCGGGTGCAGGTTCCACTCGGCGGGGCGCACGACCACCCGGCCGCGCACGACGCGCGGCAGGTGCGGGGCGCCCTCGACGGGGCCCCAGCCGAAGCCGGTGGGGGTGGCGTAGCGGGCCCGGGAGACCTCCAGGAGGAAGCGGCAGACGTTGGGTGCCCCGTACGGGCTGAGCATGTGGTTCTGGACGACGACGAGTTCGCGCCCGAGCCGGGCCGAGTAGAGGCGGAAACCCTCGTCGGTGGCGCCGACGTGGATGTCGGCGAGGTCGACGGTCCGTTCGGGGGTGCCCGAGGGGGCGACGTTGACGGGGATCTCGTACGAGTGGAGCGCGGGGCGGATCGCCACGTTCGCGCCGCGGCCGTTCGCGGGGAGGTACGCCAGCTCGGCGACGACGACGTCCGGCTCCAGGGCCTCGCGGGCCCGGGCGTAGGCACGGAGCCGGTCGGTGGCGTCCGGTCCGAGGAGGTGGAGGAACCGGCCGAAGGTGCGGCCGCCTTCGCCGAGACCGTCGCCGTTGAGCACCGCCCGCCACTCGCCCCGGTCGATGGCCTCGGGGCTGTCGGCGCCGATCTGGACGTACGCGTCGACGCCGGGGCAGGCGGGGCGGGCGTCGTCGGCCCGGGCCGGGGTGTCCGGGGACGCCGGGGGCAGCAGCCGCCGGAGCACCTCGTCGGTCAGTTCGACCTCGTCCGCACCGCGCCGCCAGGCGTCGGCCGCCAGGGCCACGAGCGCCCGGTCCGTGGACGGATCGGCCTCGGCCGCGTGCTGGTTCATGACCATGGCGCGGGGCGGGGTGAGGTAGCCGTTGGGTGCGTCCAGGCCGCGTTCGGCGCCGAGCAGGTCCAGGACGGGCACGAGGGCGTCGGTGCCGTACCGCTCCATGAACGACTGGTGGTACGCGGCGAGGTGGTCGTACCCGGCGGGCGCGGTGCGGCTGAGCCGGGCCAGGCACCCCACGGCCTCGGCGACCTCGTCGGCGACCTGCCGGTTGAGCGTGCCCGCGGTGAGGTCGAGGGCGGAGTCGACTTGGAACGGCTGGGCCGTGTGTCCGGGGACGAGGGCGCGCTGGGCGGCGCGCAGCCGCTGGAGGGCGGCGGTGTCGCCGTGCGCGGCCGGGCCGGTCAGCTCGACGACCTCCCGGAGCGCGGCCACCGCGGGGTGGGTGACGCCGGCGGCGGTGAGGCGGTCCAGGACGTACGTCTCGGGGCGCGGCTCGGTGACGGGCGGCCGCAGGTCGGTGACGAGCACCCCCAGACCGACCAGCTCGGTGACGAAGGCGCCGATCCGCTGAGGGCCGGCCGCGGGGAAGCCCGCGGTGAGGTCGGTGACCAGCGTGGCGTACGGGACGGGGGCGGCGGGTGGGGCGAGGCTCCGGATCCGGGCCAGCGGTGCGGTGTGGCGGACGCGCACGGCCCGGCGGTCGGAGGAGTCGCCGTGCACTCCGGAGGAGGGCAGCACGAGCCGGTCGCCCACCCGGCGGGCCATGGCGTTCACGCGGACGCCGAGCCTGGCCAGGACCTCCGGGCCCCCCTCCAGGCGTTGGACCAGGGCGAGCAGCCAGGCCATGTCGGTCCGTACGTGCGCGTCACCGAGCGCGGTGTCGCCGAGGCGGGCGGTCGTGGTGTCGCCGAACGTGCCGAGGGCGACGCCGGAGAAGGCGCCGAAAGGGGTGGGGCGGGTGCTCATGCGGGTGAGGTAGCGCAGGGTGCGCGACCTGACCCGCCGGGCCTCCTTGCTCCCGGCGTCCGTGCCTGCGGCCCGGCCCGGCCCGGCGGGCTTCGCCGGCTCGTTGAGATTCGCCCGGTCGTCGGGCTTCGCCGGCTCGTCGAGCTTCGCCAGCCCGTCGAGCAGCCCGCTCCCGGCTGCGACGAGCCCGTGCCGGACCCGGGGGTCGTCGACGAGGTCGCGCAGTCGGGCCCGGGTGCGGTCGCGGTCGCCCCCGTCGAGGGCGTCCCGCCAGGCACCGACGGGCAGGGCCGGTGCGCGCAGGAGGTGGAAGTCGAGGGCGTGGTACCGCTGCATGGCGGGGGCGGGGTCCTTGTGGGTCTCGGGCACGGTCGGATCACCGCACGGTCGGGTCACTCACGGTCGGGTCACCGGGGGAGCAGGGCGTTCCACCAGCCGGGCCGGTGGCCGGTGGCGAGGGTGCGGAGGGTGAGCGCGACGCCGGCGGCGCCGGTCAGGAGACCGGGGTTGTCGACGACGTGCCCGGTGGTCTCGTGGTCGCGGTAGACCAGGGGCAGGTCCGGGTCGGCGGCGTCCACCAGCCGGCGGGCGAGGGCCGGGAGGGCGCGGGCCGCCCCGGCACTGCCGTGGCCGGCGAACTCGTGGGCGAGCGCGACCAGGCCGGCGAGGCCGTGGCAGACGGTGGGCGAGCGCGGTACGTCTCCGGCGGCGACCCGGTCGAGGAGCCCGTCCAGCGCGGCGAAGGCCAGGTCGCGCAGGCCCCGGTCACCGGTCGCGCGGGCCACGGCCAGCAGCCCGGCGGCGACGCCCCCGGTGCCGTGGCACCAGGCGGGTGCGGCTTCGCCGTCGTCCGTCGGCACGGCCCGCGGCCACTGCAGACGGCGCCCGTCACCGTGGCCGACCGCCAACAGCCACCCGGTCAGCCCGTCCAGCGCGGCCCGCTGCCCGGGCACCCGGCGGTCCTGGTGCCAGGCGGTGGCCAGGGCGGCGGCGATCCCGGCGGCGCCGTGGGACATGCCGGTGTCGAGACGGCCCGCGACGGCCCGGTTCCGTTCCGCGGCGACCCACACGAGGTACCTGAGACACCGCTCCAGGGCCTGTTCGACGACCGGGGTCGCGGTCGGGGCGGCGCACAGCTGGACCGCGGTCCCGGCAGCCCCGTAGACGAGGTCGTAGTGGTGGTCGGCGACGGCGCCGGGCTGCTCGGGCCAGGCGGCGGCGAGCACCTGCCGGGCGAGCTGCTCGTTGAGCCGGCCGAGACTGGGAAGGAAGCGGGGCTCGTCGCGGGACACGTCCTGGAGGGCGAACGCCAACCCGGCGGTCCCGTCGAACAGCCCGGGGTGCTCCAGCGGATCCTCCCGGGTGGCGGAGAAGGCGGCCCGTATGAAGGCGGAGGCCCGCTCGAACCCCTCCTCCCGCCCGGCGGACCCGACGTCCGCCGAACTGCGGGCGGCATGCAGGTGCAGGAGGGCGAGACCGGCGTGCCCCTCGCTGAGGGAGGCACCGGACCAGAAGGGCGTGTCGGTCTGCCGGGCGGCCCGCACGGCCGCGGCGTCGGCGCGCTCCGGCGTGTCCAGGCGTTCCCCGATCAGGTCGGCCACGGCGGCGGCCCGGCCGACGAGGTCGGCCGGAAGGACGGGTGCGTCGGTCATGTACGGCCCAGGAAGCTTCGGGGCCGGTCCCCCGGCCGGCGACGGCCGGGGGACCCACCACGCGAGGTGAACGGACGGCTCGGTCAGCACTTGCCGTTCGTGCGGACCGCGGCGCAGGCCGCCGTCATCTTGATCGTCTGCTTGATCGTCTGCTTGACGACCGCCTTGCTGACGACGCGCGAGGCGATGCTCGCGGCGGGGGACAGCTGCGTCTCGGCCGGGTCGGCGGAAACGGTCACGCGGGCGTCGAGGTAGAACTCGTCCATCGGTACTGCACCTTTCGTCTTGCACAGGGGACCGCCCCCGTTGCTGAACACCGGAAGGCGTTCGGCGACGGCCCGGAGACGAAGTTACCGACGGGTCGGAGACGGCTGTACCCGCCGAACTGCCATTTCCCTCCCCGCCGTTCGGTGGGGGAAGGCCCGGCCGGTCCGCGGGTCAGCGCGCCTGGAGGGTGTCCAGTCCCACGGCCATGCAGAGGGCGAGGACCCGGTCGAGCGAGGGGTCCTGGACGCGGATGACGTAGCGGTCCCGGATGCCCCACTTCCGCTCGACCGACAGGACGGGCTTCCCGTCCCGCACGAAGTCGAAGTGGTAGACGAACGGCACGGGCGGTACCGGGACCGGGAGGACGAGGTCGGCGACCTCCCACCCGCGCCGGGCCAGCGCGACCGAGAGCCGCCGCTCCCGGCCGACCACGGGCACCCCGTCCCCCGGGGTCAGGTGCCAGGTGGACCGTACGAGCGAAGCCTTGACGTCCTTGCGGAAACCCCCGACGACCTGCCCGTCCGGGCGGGTGACGTCGTACGCGGACCCGAAGTCGACGACCTGCCGGGCGGTGAACCCGCCGAGCCTGCGGGCCCGGTCCTCGCCGCTCCAGAGGGTCAGCTCGTCCTTGAGCGCGAGCCGCTTCTGCTCGGCGAAGGCGAGCACCTCCCCGCCGTCCGGCGCCGTGACCACGTAACGGTTGACCAGCGGGGTGGTCTTCTGTGTCATCAGATACTCGCTCATATGCTCCATGCGGGAACCCTAGGCAGCGGTTGAACGCCCTTTGCTACACCTGAGGGGGGATTGCCACCCCGCCGATCGGCGGGTGGACGGGCCCCGCATGCCCGCCACTCCACGGAGAGGCCACGGCCTGTGCACAACGGAAAGGGCAAGCCCCATGACCGCGATCGAACACTTCTGGGCAGACTTCCAGCTCCCCGCCAGAGACGCCCCTGCACTTCGCCGACGGACGCTCCTGCGCAGTCCACCTCGACTCCGGCGCACCGAGCGGCTGGCGGGTGCTCGCCCCGTTCGGCCTGGGGGAGATGGCGCAGGACGATCCGGGACAAGAGGGCTGTGAGGAGATCAGCGAGGGGCGCCTGACGATCGGTAGGTGAGGGGAGGGAGCGTCAGGCATCCCTCCCCTCACCGGCCCTACGGGTGCCATCGGGGCCGAACGGCACAGGCGACCTTGTCGATCAGGCACTCGTCCATGCGGCGAGGAAGGCCTTCCGCCTGGCCGGGTCGGCTGATTTGTGGTCGGCGTGCAGTACGCGCCAGGCGGTGAGTTCGAGGTCCCGGAGCCATAGCTCGCCGATGACCTGCGTTTTGAGGTCGGGGAGGTGGTCGGACTCGGAGAGCGCCTGGCCGATGACCTCCCCTGCTGCGATGCGCTGGGGCGGGGTCATCTCGTCGAAGGCCGAGAGGATGTGCCCTGCCAGGCCGGTGCCTTCTCCGGCCAGCGAACTGAGCACGTACTCCTTGATGTTGGCAGGAAGCAGGTAGAGGGAGCCCGAGGACCTCCACAAGTCCGACCAGAAGTGCTCTCCGGCATCGGTGGGAGCGGGTAGCGCGGCCAGGAGTCCGAGGAGGTGGGCGGTGGCAGCGTATCCGTCGGAGTGGGCCGATGCGACGACGGCGATGTCCGCGACGCGCTCCACGTCGATTCGGCCGGCTTCGAGGCGGGGGTCCAGTCCCAGCCGCTGTTCCAGCTGATGGGAAAGGGGGACGGACGCGTGGGAGCGGAACTCGGGAAGCATCGGCGGTCCTTGGACGTAGGAGAGCGGAGAGGCCCGTTCGGAAGCCCTGATCGTTCCCATGACCCGCCGGATTACACGAGTTCCACGGCCCCAGTTGTCAAAAGACCGCGGCCAGAACCGTGACGCGGCCGAACCAGCTGCGTCCGGCGGTGCCGGAGCTGCCGGGCTGCCGGGCTGTGGCAGACCTCGGGTCATGCTGCTCCGGGCAGGCTCCTAGCATGAAACGCATGGTTGCCAGCGATGCCCAGCAGTCCGAGTCGGGACGGGAAGCAGTCTCCCGATACGACACCGAAGCCGGCCGTGATTCTTCCGCACCCACGGTCGGAGGACGCGAGGACTCCCACCCGGTTGCCGACATGGTCGAGCGAGTCGCCGATCTGGTAGAGCCGATCAAGCCGAAGCTACGGGGCTGGCTACACGCCGGAATGGTCCCCACATCGCTGGCCGCGGGCATCGTCCTCATCTGCCTGACAGGAACACCGCAGGCCGCGCTGGCCTGCAGCGTGTACTCCGTCACCGCCTGGCTGCTGTTCGGTACGAGCGCCGTGTACCACCTCGGCACCTGGGGACCGCTCGGCGAGGCCGTTCTGCGCCGCCTCGACCACGCCAACATCTTCCTGATCATCGCCGGCACCTGCACCCCGCTCGCGGTGCTCCTGCTCTCCCCCGACCAGCGGTCCGTCCTCCTGTGGATCGTGTGGACGGGCGCGCTGGCGGGCATCGCCTTCCGAGTCCTGTGGGTCGGAGCGCCCCGCTGGCTGTACACCCCTTGCTACCTGGCCCTGGGCTGGGCACCGGTGCGCTATCTGCCCGACTTCCTGCACAGCGGCGGCGCTGCCGTACTCGCCTTGATCGTGACGGGCGGGCTCCTCTACAGCGCCGGCGCGGTCGTCTACGCCCTCCAGCGTCCCAACCCCTCACCCCGCTGGTTCGGCTTCCACGAGGTGTTCCACGCCTTGACCGTGGCGGCCTTCGCCGCGCACTACATCGCCATCCTCATCGCTGCCTTCTGAGCCGGCGTGCTTCGGTCAGGGTGCGAGCGGGCGGCGGGGGGCGACGTAGTAGTTGCCGACCGCAGACAGGTAATCGTGGTCCGCTGTTTCGCTGTCGGTCGTGAAGCGGGGGGCGGCTTTGACCTCCTCCTGGGTAGCCGAGACCTTCACCGTTTGCGATGCGGTGTCGATGCTGGTGACGGCGCCTGCCGGGATCAGGACGCTCCTGCCGAACACCCACACGCCGGTGTCCACCACCAGGTGCTGCCTGCCGGGCTGGTCCTGCTGTCGGTCCACGTGCCCGATGACACCGTCAGCGGCCTCCACGGTGAAACCGACCAGTGACTGCCGGGATGTGTATCCGCTGTCCTGCGTGTAAACCCACACACCACTCACAGCCCCGTCTCCTCATCCTTGTCCTTTGCAACCGGGCGCGGTGGCTCATCAGCAGCGCCGGCTCGTACGTCCTGTCCGCATGCCCCGGTGCCTGCCGTGCAACCAGGTCCTTAGGATTCCGGGCGGGCGCCGTGCCAGTGCCAGCACGGTGTCCCGTCAGCGCACGCAGCGCAGGGACGCCTTCCCCGAGTGTGGGCCGATGCCGACTCTGTTTCGGATCACGGCACGGTTGTGGAGGGTGGCGGCGGAAAGGGAGACGACCGACGCGGTACGCCCGCACACCCCTGCCCGTGCGGGAAGCGATCCAAGGCCGGACCCGCCGGCACGGGGCACGCACTCACCTCAGGTCGAGGTCGACGGAGCGGATGATTCGGTGGCGCGGCGGTACTCGGCGTTGATGCGCTGGGCTTCTTCGAGCTGGTCTTCGAGGATGACGATGCGGCAGGCCGCCTCGATCGGGGTGCCCTGGTCGACGAGTTCCCGGGCCCTGGCGGCGATACGCAGCTGATAGCGGGAGTAGCGGCGGTGGCCGCCCTCGGACCGGAGCGGGGTGATCAGGCGGGCTTCGCCGATGGCGCGGAGGAAGCCCTGGGTGGCGCCGAGCATTTCGGCGGCCCGGCCCATCGTGTAGGCGGGGTAGTCGTCGTCGTCGAGCCGGCCGAACGAGTCGTCCGCTGTCATCGCACCTCTTTCGTGGAACGCGTGGAGGGGCCCTGGTGCCTATGGCACCAGGGCCCCGAAGGAACTACCACACCATCTGCCGACCCTGATCCTGCGCCGGCCTTCTGTGTCCGCTGAACCGACCGGAATGCTGTCGGGTATGCGGGGATCGCGGTTGCTTGACCGGAGACCACCTCACTAACGATGTCCTGCGGTACCCGGACTCAACACTCTGCCCGGGCGATCCTGATGGCGCCTGGTCCCTCCGTTCTTCCCTCGGTGATCAACTACTTACCCAGCGGGTAATGCGTACTGCTGGTGATGCGTACTGCTCCGTGGCCTCACTCAGCGCCACTCTTCGGCAGCCAGCCCCGTCGCCCGTCCTGCATCTGCTCTGGCTTAGAACCCCACTGCCGAACTTCCCGGTGCGCGCGCCCGCAGTCGACGCCTTCACCGAGGTGCTGCTCCACTCACTTCACTGCTGGATACCGCGAACTGCACTTACGGGTACTGCCACTGCGTCAACTGCGTTACTGCTCGCGGCGGCCCCTGATCACTGCGGGCCACCCGGTCCGGTCGTCAGCCCCGTCGCCGTCGTGCAACAACCCTGGCTTCGGAACTCCACCACCGCACCGTCCTGCGTACTGCAACTGCGGTTACTGCTTGTACTGCGAGTACTGCTGCCCGGCAGTTCGTCTCTGCCAGGCCCTGCGGTCTCTCTGGGCTACGAGAGAAACCATAACCACACCACCGCCCAATGTCTACTCCGGCCGAGGCAGATTTTCGCGTCCATCGAGGAGAGCTAGGCCTTCGAGGTCGGTCCGATACGTGGAGATCAGCCTGCGCAGCAGGTCAGATGCCCAGGAGGGCCGCAGCCGCGCGCGTGGGTTCCGCGTCTCGCCGTGTACGGAAGCACCGGTCGGTCCGGCCGGCCCACGGCCGACCGCCGTGTCCGGGCGACCACGGGCACCCGGCGGCCCTCCGGCGGAAGCCGGTGAGCGCTCGTTTCGCCCGGTAGCGCGACTGTGCGAGAGGACAGGCCCGCGGTGCATAAAATCGGCTCTCATGTCGAAGCCTGACGAGCTGCTCGTTGATATTGCCACCCTGGTGGAGTCCGGGCAGAGCAATCAGATGTCCCTGACCGTCGTTACTGGTGGCGCTGTCGTTACCGGTCGGTTGGCGCCCGAAGCCGTGTGGAGGCAGCGGGTGTCGGAGGTCCTGACGGATTCCGCCCGGCTGGGCGAGTTCTCCGCCGTCTTCACCGCCACGGCACCCCAGGAGGGGCCGCCCACGCACCTGCACTTCCATGTGGCCCGCATCCTCCAGGGCACGGTGGGGATCCCCGAGACGGGTGGGATGTATCGGGTCTCGATCGCGGAGGTCAGCGCCTGGACCGTGGGCGACTTCAGCTACTCCGATCACTGACCCGACATCCGCGTAAGGAACCACGGGTACGCGGGAGGGCCCGACCGGCGTGCCGGTCGGGCCCTCTTCGCTGTGCGGGTGGCGGCTCGCGCCGGACCTGCTCGTCAGACAGTCGCCGGGACGCCGAGCATCACGGATGCCCGCTGGAGCGGGCTGAGAACGCTCGCGGGCACGGCGGCGGCGCGGGGCAGGCTGCGGCAGGTGAAGCCGAGCTGGGTCATGGCGCGGAGGACCTCGCCGGCGCTGAAGTCACGGCGGTCCTGGCGGGTGACGACCTGGCCGACCTGCTTGACGGGGTAGTGGCGCCGACCGATGATCACGGACTCGCCGATGACCTGCTCGGGCTTGACGCCCTTCATGGACTCCAGGACACCGCTCTTGGTCAGGTCGAACGGGAAGCGGGCGATGACGCAGCGCATGATGCCTCACAGGGAGAAGAAGGAGGGGACGGTCGTGCCGCGGTCAGGCGGTCAGCGTGCAAGGGCGAGAACGCCCAGCGCGCTTCCCTGCTCGTCGACGACGGGCAGGGCATCGAGCCTGCGGTAGCGCATCGCGTGGTCGGCCTCGGCCATCGTGGTCAGGGGCGAGGCGAACGGCCCCCGGTCGCCGAGTACGGCGCGCAGACGGACCTGGTCCGTGTACGCGGCGCTGTCGCGGATGGCGGAGAGCTGGGACTGGGTGACCAGTCCGGTGCACAGGCCGTCCTCGTCGCAGACGAGCAGATGGTCGGCGCGGGCACCGGCCATGACGGCCAGGGCCACCTCGACCGTCATGTCGTCGCAGACCTGTGGGCCGGCCGTTTCCATCGCGTCGTCCACCGTCCGGGGTACAACGGTGGCGTTCGCCGAGCGGGACTGCATCTGGACCAGCGTCAACACGTGCCTCCTGCAGAGGTGGGTCAGTTTCCGGATCACTAATGCTCAGGCCGCCGCGTCGAAGGCGGACTGTCGCGCGCTCACGCGCCGGGCAGCCGAAACGGGCCTGCGCCGGCCGCGGGAGGCGGCGCTGCGCTTGGGCCGCTCGGATACCGGTGCGGTGATGGTGACCGGGATGCCGGACGGGGTCCGGGCGCCGGTGATCCGGTTCAGTGCCTCTTCGCCGGAGCGGACCTGGGTGGACTGCGGGGTGATGCCCGCGGTCGTCATCAGCCGGGTCATGTCACGGCGCTGGTTGGGGGTGACCAGGGTGACGACGCTGCCGGACTCGCCGGCGCGGGCGGTGCGGCCGCCGCGGTGGAGGTAGTCCTTGTGGTCGGTCGGCGGGTCGACGTTCACGACGAGGTCGAGGTTGTCGACGTGGATGCCGCGCGCGGCGACGTTCGTGGCGACCAGGACGGTGACGTGGCCGGTCTTGAACTGGGCCAGGGTCCGGGTCCGCTGCGGCTGGGACTTCCCGCCGTGCAGGGCCGCGGCGCGGACCCCGCTGTTGAGGAGGTGCTCGGTCAGGCGGTCCACGGCGTGCTTGGTGTCCAGGAACATCATCACCCGGCCTTCGCGCGCCGCGATCTCCGTCGTCATCCGCTGCTTGTCAGCGCCGTGGACGTGGAGCACGTGGTGCTCCATCGTCGTCACCGCACCGGCGGACGGGTCGACTGAGTGCACGACCGGGTCGGTGAGGTAGCGGCGGACCAGCAGGTCGACGTTGCGGTCCAGGGTCGCGGAGAACAGCATCCGCTGCCCCTCCGGGCGCACCTGGTCCAGCAGGGTGGTGACCTGGGGCATGAAGCCCATGTCGGCCATCTGGTCGGCCTCGTCCAGGACGGTGATGGCGACCTGGTTGAGGCGGCAGTCACCGCGGTCGATGAGGTCCTTCAACCGGCCGGGCGTGCCCACGACGACTTCCGCGCCTCCGCGTAGCGCACCGATCTGCTTGCCGATCGACATGCCGCCGACAACCGTGGCCAGGCGCAGCTTCACCGAGCGGGCGTACGGGGTGAGGGCGTCGGTGACCTGCTGGGCCAGCTCGCGGGTCGGTACGAGGATCAGTGCGAGAGGCTGGTGGGGCTCGGCGCGCTGACCGGCGGTGCGGGCCAGCAGGGCGAGGCCGAAGGCCAGGGTCTTGCCGGAGCCGGTGCGGCCGCGGCCGAGGACGTCACGGCCCGCGAGGGTGTTGGGCAGGGTGGCGCCCTGGATCGGGAAGGGCATGGTCACACCCTGCGCGCCCAGCGCGGCGAGCAGCTCGGCCGGCATGTCGAGATCGGTGAACGCCTCGACGGCGGGCAGCGCGGGAGTGATCGTCTTCGGCAGGGCGAACTCGCCCTGGACCGCGGCGGGTCGGCGGCCGTAGCCGCCCGAACGGCTCGGACCTCCGGAACGGCTCGGGGCCGACGAGCCGAAGCGGCTGCTTCGACCCGAACCGGCGTCAGTGCCGAAAGCGGGGCCGCCGGTGCGGCTGCGGGAGGAGCGGTTGTTCGTACGTGTGGGGTTCATTCAGAACCTTCCTTGATTGCGGCACCAATCAAGGAATTCCGGCAGCGGAAGAGCAGCGCGGGAATCACAGGAACGGGCCGAACGGAATGCGAAAGCGCATCTGGCCCACAGAGAATCTGCAGGGGCGCAGGCGCTGGAATGAGATGGCGTCATACGGACGCGAGAAATCCAGGGAAATCACTCGGATGCAGCCTCAAGGAGGATGCATCCTGCAGTGCCTTGTCCCGCAGGTGGACGCACTGCGGGGGAATGTGTGCAGCTGGGGCCCGCACCCCGAGGGATGCGGGCCCCAGCTGCACAATGCGCGTCAGCGTCAGGCGGGAACGATGTTCTCGGCCGTCGGGCCCTTCTGGCCCTGCGCGATGTCGAAGGTGACCTTCTGGCCTTCGAGCAGCTCGCGGAAGCCCTGGGCGGCGATGTTCGAGAAGTGGGCGAAGACGTCGTCGCCGCCACCGTCCTGCTCGATGAAGCCGAAACCCTTTGCCGCGTTGAACCACTTCACGGTGCCAGCAGCCATGTCATATCTCCTTTGGGGCAGTACATCAGCGTCTGCACTGTGCGGATGCCGTGTCGCCGCGATGATGCCCCGCCCGGAAAAATGACCGGAAATATGAAGCGCCTCCATGCGGCCCGGAGGCCGACTTGAGGCGCTTGAAGTTTTTGGGTACCAAAACTGCAACCGAGATCGACAGTAGCACGCTGCAGCGGCTTGTGTACGTAAAAGATTTCCTCCCGAGGTGTTGCGGAAGAAACTCTCCTTGCGGGGTCCATTGAATTCTTAGACCGCCGGGGCAGATATTGATTCACCGCAAACGCAGCGATCATGAGCCAGGGGGCCCATCGGCTGCGGCATGTCCTGGCCGCCGACAACCTCAGCTACTGGCAGTGGTGGCACGGCTGGCGGCTTCGCATGGTTCCTGTCTGCCGTGGGGTAACCCCCGGGCTCCCGGCGTTCGCGCGCTTCAGGGCTCAGCTTCCATCCATTTCCATGGTGCGTCGCTTCCCTCGGCTCGGTCCTCCACCGGGAGAGTTCCATAGCGTCAAGTCAGAAAGCTGCGGCCGGCCGCCGCGTCGGCTGGTCCCGCCAGCACGTCAGTGGGTGGACGAGCGGGCTCTCGCCGCCACCACGGACGAGCTGTACCACCGCCTCCTGCGCTTGAACGTCCTCCCCGGCTTCGGTGACCTCGACCCGGACGAGCTCACCCCGCCGACCGTGCGGACCTGGCGGGCCGAGCGGCTGGCCGCAACCGGCGCCACGACGGTCGCCCAGTCCTACCGGCTACTGAAGGCCATCATGGAGACGGCGACCAACGACGAGCTGATCCACCGCAACCCGTGCCGCATCAGGTCAAGCGGCACCTGGACTGGTTCGCGGAGAAGGAGCCCGACGGGCTGCTGTTCGTGGGGGAGAAGGGGGCGCCGTTCCGGCGCACGTCCTTCGGCCGCAAGTGGGCCAGGGCCCGCGCGAAGGTCGGCCTGCCGAAGGACTTCCGCTTCTACGACC
The DNA here is from genome assembly GCF_042717785.1 of Streptomyces sp. NPDC058619. Classification (NCBI taxonomy): domain Bacteria; kingdom Bacillati; phylum Actinomycetota; class Actinomycetes; order Kitasatosporales; family Streptomycetaceae; genus Streptomyces; species Streptomyces sp. NPDC058619. Next base: position 150,679 of record NZ_JBHXQN010000012.1, on the reverse strand, counting down.
TGCGTCACACCGGCCATACCCTCTCCACGCAGTCCGGCGCGACCCTTGAGGACACGATGGTCCGCGCCGTCGGCCGCGACCTCCTGATGCGGTAGCGGTCGCAGCTCCCCATGGACATCACCTGGCGGTTACACATGCGTTTCCCTCACCTGGTGGGCCGACAACTCGTCTTCTTTGCAGCGTGATTGGTCATCTCTATGTCGATTGTGGCGTGGGTCACGCGGTAGGAGAGTGGCCGCCTTCCCATCGGCTCCCCTGCCGCCAGCGTTGAGAGGACGTCCATGTCCCACAGTCCCAGCGGTGAAGTCAACCGGCTCAAGGCCAACTCGGTCGGCTTGGTCGGGGTGGTGTTCATGGCCGTGGCCACCGCCGCACCGATCACGGCGATGACCGGAAACCTGCCGATCGCCGTCGGTTTCGGCAACGGTATCGGGGCCCCGGCCGGCTACCTCTTCGCCACCGTCGTCCTGACCGTCTTCGCCGTCGGCTACGTCGCCATGGCCAAGCGGATCACCGCGGCCGGCGCCTTCTACGGCTACATCTCCCACGGCCTGGGCCGGATCGCGGGGATGGCCTCCGGGATGCTTGCCGTCCTCGCCTACATCGTCTTCGAGGCGTCGATCGTCGGTGTGTTCTCGTACTTCGCCAAGACGACCGTGCACGACCAGCTCGGCGTCGACCTTCCCTGGATCCTGTACGCGGCCGTCATGTTGGGCGTCACCGCCGGCTTGGCGCACTTCGACATCAACCTCACCGCCAAGGCGCTCGGCGTGATGCTGGTCGGGGAGATAGCCGTCCTGTTCGCCGTCGCGATCGCGGTGCTGTTCGCGGGCGGCGGCCCGGACGGCATCCCGCTGGAACCGGTCAACCCGAAGAACGCCTTCACCGGCGCCTCCGCCGGCCTCGGTCTCTTCTTCGCCTTCTGGTCCTGGGTCGGATTCGAATCGACCGCCATGTACGGCGAGGAGTCCCGCGACCCCAAGCGGGTGATCCCGAAGGCCACCCTGATCTCGGTCGTCGGCGTCGGCCTCTTCTACATCTTCGTCTCCTGGATGACCATCGCCGGCAACGGCCTGTCCAAGTCCGTCGAGCTGTCCGCCTCCGCCAACCCCCTGGACCTCTTCTTCGCCCCCACGCAGCAGTTCATCGGCTCCTGGGCCGTCGACTCCTTCCAGTGGCTGCTCCTGACCGGGTCCTTCGCCTGCGGCATGGCCTTCCACCAGTGCGCCGCCCGCTACCTCTACGCGATCGGCCGCGAAGGCTTCCTCCACCCCGCGCTCGGACGCACCCACGCCCGGCACGGCTCCCCGTACATCGCCTCCCTCGTGCAGAGCGCCATCGCGATCGCCCTCGTCGCCGCCTTCTGGCTCACCGGTCAGGACCCCTACATCCACCTCTACACCCTGCTCGCGATCCTCGGCACCATGGCCATCCTCATCGTCCAGACCCTCTGCTCCTTCGCCGTGATCGGCTACTTCCGCAAAAACCACCCCGAGGACCGGCACTGGTTCAAGACGTTCACCGCCCCCCTGCTCGGCGGGATCGCGATGAGCGCCGTCGTCGTCCTGCTGGTCGTCAACATGAAGACCGCGGCCGGACTCGCCGCCGACTCGCTCGTCTTCACCCTCATCCCCTGGATCGTCGCCGCCGTCTTCCTCGGCGGTCTGGCCCTGGGCCTCTACCTCAAGCTCAGAGCGCCCGAGCGCTACGAGGTCATCGGCCGGATCGTCCTGGAAGACGCCACCGAACGCACCGACCCCAGCACCGAAAGCGCCTCCCCCTCCGCCGCGAACGTCTGACACCCCGGGAGTCACCCACCATGGCCCGAACCTCCCTCATGCACGCCCTCAAGCAACTCGCCGCCGAACACGCCGCCGCCCGCCGACTGTCCCTGCCCGCCGCCGACGTACGGGGCCTGAGCCGCCGCGCCCTCCTGGAGCGCGCCACCGCCCTCGGCCTCGGCACCGCCCTGGCAGGCGCCGCCGCCGCCGTTCCGGCCCGGGCCGAGACCGCGCCGGACGGCAGCAAGCCGCCGATCGGCAGCCCGCGCGTCGCCGTCGTCGGCGCGGGCATCTCCGGCCTGACCGCGGCCCTCACCCTCAAGGACGCGGGCATCGCCTGCACCGTCTACGAGGCCAACCCCACCCGCGTCGGCGGCCGCATGTGGACCCAGCGCGACCACTGGGCCTACGGCCAGACCTCCGAGATCGGCGGCGAGCTGATCGACACCAGCCACAAGAAGATCCTCGAACTCTGCCGCCGCTTCAACCTGCCCACCGAGGACTTCCTCGGCGGCGGACCCAACGGAGCCGAGGAAGTCCTCTGGTTCGACGGCGCCTACTACCCCCGCACCCAGGCCGACGAGGACTTCAAGGCCGTCTACCAGGCCCTGCGCCGCGACCTCCAAGACGCCGGCGAGGTCACCTGGAACTCCACCACACCCACCGGCACCGCCCTGGACAACATGTCCCTGTACCAGTGGATCGAGACCCGGGTCCCCGGCGGCCACACCTCACTCCTCGGCCAGTTCATCGACGTCGCCTACAACGTCGAATACGGCGCCGACACCGTCGACCAGTCCGCCCTCGCCCTGGTCCTCCTCATGGGCTACCAGCCCAACCCCGGCCACTTCAACGTCTGGGGCCTGTCCAACGAGCGCTACCACATCACCGGCGGCAACGACCAACTCCCCAAAGCCATCGCACAGACCCTGCCCGCAGGCTCCCTGCTGATGGGACGCGAACTCACCGCCGTCCGAGCCAACGCCGACGGGACCCAGACCCTCACCTTCAACGAGTCCGGCACGACCCGCACCGTCACCGCCGACCACACCATCCTGTGCCTGCCCTTGCCCGTACTCCAGCGCATCGACCTCACCGCAGCCGGATTCGACCCCCTCATGAAGAGCCTCCTGCGCGATGCCCGCATGGGCTACTGCACCAAGCTCAACATGCAGTTCACCAGCCGGCCCTGGCGCGGCAGCGGCCCCTGGCCAGGCGTCTCCGCAGGCGACTGCTTCACCGACTCCGACGTCCAGCAGACCTGGGACACCACCAAACTCCAGCCAGGCAACGGCGGCATCCTGCTCCAGTACGGAGGTGGCACCCTGGCCGGCGCCCTCAGCCCCGCGACCCCCTTCGCCACCGAGACCGACCCCTACGTACGCACCCTCGCCAACCGCATGCTCACCGGCATCGACGCGTTCTTCCCCGGCACCAAGAACGCCTGGAACGGACGCGCACAGATCTCGGCCTGGCACCGCAGCCCCTACTCCCTCGGCGCCTACTCCTACTGGCCCACCGGCTACCTCCACCGCTACGCCCGCTACGAGGGCACCGCCCAGGGCAACGTCCACATCGGCGGCGAGCACTGCAGCTACGACTTCCAGGGCTTCATGGAAGGCGGCGCCACCGAAGGCGAACGCGCGGCCCGCGAGGTCATCACCGCGCTCACCTAGCCGGCGCCACCGGGGAGCCCCGTCGCCTCCCCGGTGGAGGGGCGGTGTCCGTAGCCTGCGACATTCCTCCAGGGCCGGACAGCACGTCGCCACCTCCGGTCCGTCCGGACGCGGCCCCGTCCCGTCACTGCGTTCCCATACGGTGCGCCGGTACATCTGCCGGAGTGTCGTGGGGGAGCGCCCTGGCTCCGGCGGCCGGTGCGGCCGGGTCGGGGCTGCTGCCCGGCCTGGCGCTGGCAGCGGTGGTGGCGTACCGCAACGCCATGTCCTCGGCGCGCCTGGCCGCCCGCTACCCCGCCTCCGGAGGTACCTGCGTCTACGGGCGGGAGCGGCTGGGCGCGTTCTGGGGGCTACCTCGCCGGATGGGCCTCCGTGGTCGGCAAGACCGCCTCCTGCGCGGCCATGGCGCTGACCGTCGGCTCCTACGTGTGGCCCGGCCAAGCTCACGCTGTTGCCGTCGCCGCCGTGGTGGCGTAGACCGCCGTCAACTACGCCAGGGTGCAGAAGTCCGCCTGGCTAACCCGCGTCATCGTCGCCGTGGTCCTGGCCGTGCTGGCCGCAGTGGTGGTCGCCGGCGCCGCTGCCTACGCGGTACGTCGCGCGGTGACCGCCCGCAGGGCGTGACCGCGGCAGAACGCGTATCCGCTGTGGTCAACGGATGTGGCGTGAGCCGGTCAGAGCCCGCCCGCCCAGTGCAACGCCGGCCAGCCCGAGCAACAGGGCCACGTAGGCTCCGCCCAGCCCGTTGCCGGTGCCGAGTCCACCGTCGGCGGGGGCCGCGACCAGCCCGCCGAGAGCCATGGCGATCAGCCCCGCGACCACGGCCGCCGTGGCCCCGAGCGACCCGTTGGCAATGCCCTCCAGGTGGACGACAACGGCAAGGCCACGCCGGACGCCACCCCGCTGCCCGGCATCGGACAGCTCGGGATGCGCGAACGCGTCGCCGCCTTCGGCGGCCGACTCCCGGCAGCACCGCCCGGCGAGGGCGGTTTGACCGTCCGGGCCGAACTCCCCGTGGAACGAGCCTCGCAATCCGTGTCCTGATGGTCGACGACCAGCCGCTCGTCCGCAGCGGATTCCGCGCGCTCCTCAACCTCGAAGACGACATCGAGGTCGTGGCCGAGGCGGCACCGCTGGTCTTCGGCGCAGGCGCCCTGGTGGGTGGGCTGGGCGGGATGATCGAACTGGGCGGCGCCGAGTTCCGGTTGCCGTTGCTGATCGGGATGTTCGGGTTCGCGGTGTTGTCGGCGGTCATCGTGAACAAGGCGATGAGCCTGGTCGTCGTGGTCACCGCCCTGCCGGCCCGCCTGGCGGCGGTCTCATTCGGTGAGCTGGGAGCCCAAGGGTCCATCGCGGTCGACCTGCTGGCCGGGAGCCTGCTCGGCGCATGGGCGGGAGCCTCGTGGGCTGTGCGGATGCGGTCTGCCACCCTCTACAAGGTCCTGGCGATCCTCATGGTCGGCATGGCTGCCGCTCGTCGTCACGGACACCACCGCCGTGGGATCGCTCGCTCCGCCGGCCCGCCGTTCAGGTGACGGCCGGAGTGGCCGCCGGGTTCGGCATCGTTGTGGTCGCCGCGATCATGGACGTCGCGGGCGAAGAGCTGCTGATCCCCACGATCGTGCTGCTGTACGGGGCCGACATCAAGTCGGCGGGAAGCCTTTCCCTGCTGGTGTCCCTGCCCACGATGCTCGTCGCGTTCGCCCGCTACAGCCGCGACGGCAGCTTCGCCGTCCTCAGACTGGCAGGGGCCGGGCGGTGAAGAGTGCGGGGGGCGGGCTGTGCGGGCGGGGGTGGCGGTCCCTGGATGTTGTGGTGTGGCTGGGCCGTCGTTGTGCGTCGGCCTCGCGCCGGTATGGGGCTGGCCTGCAGGCTGGTCAACGCTCGGCGAGTGTGTCGGCCACGCTGCTGAACAGGCGATTCCAGGCGAGTGCGGGCGCAGGCGCGCCTTGCTGCAGAACCGCGCTGCCGGAGCACGCCGTGGCGATCATTCTCCGTACCGTCATGACCTTCCACCAGCGCGTCGATGAGGCCGCCGTGAGGCCTTGCCCCCTGTTCGCGAACGGCATCAATGTCGAGGGAAAGCGGGTGCACCGGGTGCGCACGCATACCGACACGCATACCGAAGCGAGAGATCGCAGCGGGGGCTGCGCCCTTGCGTCGTTGTGCGCCTCTGTCACGGGAGTCGCTGCGCCACACTTGGCCGCGGTGTCAGTCAACGGGCCGTAGCGCGCGCTCGGAGCGCAGCGCCGCCCAGGCGGCCACCGCGGCCAGGGCCGCGGCCCCGGCGAGGGCGAGGCCGCCGATCAGGGGGGACGGATCGGGCGGGGCCTGGTTCCAGAGATACAACTGGTACTGGGCTTCGGAGGGCAGGTTCAGCAGGTCGGCGATCCAGCGGTGCGGCAGGAACGGCGCCGCCGGAAGCATCACGAGCGGCGCGGTCACCAGCAGCGGGCCGGCCCCGAGCGCGAGGGTCCCTATGACGCTGCGCAGCAGGGCCGCCCCGAGGCCGGCCAGGCAGATGAAGAGGAACTGGACGAGCAGGGAGCCGGCGATCGCGCCCGCGGCCTTGCCCCAGGTCGCGGACTCGACGGGCAGGGGAGGCGCCGTGGGGGCTGCCCCGCCGAACCCCGGGGGCACCGCGCGGGGCCGTACCGGCCACAGCCGGGCGAGCGCCGAGGTGGCCAGCCAGAGCAGCACGCCGGTGACGATCTGCACGGCGAGCGCCAGGGCGAGCGCGGCCCCGGCCTTGCGCACCCACAGCACCCCGACGCGGATCTCGAACAGGCGCAGGGCGCTCCAGGTGCCGCCCTCCAGGGTCTGGCCGAGTCCGGTCGCGACGACCACTCCCGTGAGGAGGAGCCCCAGCAGGGTCCCGAACTGCCAGGCCGCCGCACGTAGCGCGGACGGGAGCGAGGTGAGCACCGACACCGAGGGGTCGAGCACCCCGTACGAGGCTCCCGCTGCCCAGAGCCGGACGATGAGCCCCAGCACCACCGCCATCGCCACCGCGGTGGCTCCCCACACGGGAGCAGTCCACAGGGCCCGCAGCTCGCCGGCCCACGCGGCGCCCTCCCTGCGTGTCGGCCGCCGCCGGGTACCGGCCATCAGGCGCGATCCCGGGTCCGGTTGAGGCGATCCAGCCCGAGCCAGAGCAGGCCGATGAGGGCCAGGGGCGGCAGGACGCGGAGCAGGACGGGGGCCGTGGAGGGGCCGGTGGAGATCCAGAAGTGGTCCCAGACGCCGTCCACCGCACCGAAGCCGACAAGGTCGGCCAGCGCGCCCCCGGGAAGCCAGGCGCCGAGCCCCGGGGCGGCGGAGGTGCGGACCACCAGGACGAGCAGCAGCATCCCGGCGAGGAAGGTGAGCATCGGCTGGCGCAGCAGTGCGCCGAGGGCGACCGCGACGGCTGCGGCCCCGGCCAGCACGGCTGCCCCGGCCAGTACGCCGAGTGCGGTGTCGGCCAGGACGTTGCCGAGGGCGCCGGGCGAAGGCAGCGGGTAGGCGTTGCGGCCGTAGAGCAGGCCGAATGCGGCTGTAATGGCGGCCGACACGCACAGCAGCACCAAGCTCCACGCCCAGACGGCCAGGGTCTTGGCGGCGAGCAGCTTGCTGAGGCGGGACTCGTAGAGGAGGATCGGCACGATGCTGCCCCGGCTCCACTCACCGGCGACGGAGAAGGCCGCCAGCATGACGAGGAACGCGAGCCCGGGAACGGACGTCAGCAGCCGTACGGTCCACAGCAGCGAGCCCACCGGGTGCTGGGCGTGCGCGGCACGGACTCCTTCAGCGGTGAACCAGTCCTGGATCCGCTCCAGCCCGACGGCTTGCAGGGGCACTTCGGCGAGGCATTTGGCCTTCTGCTCCGGGGTGTTCTGCGCGGAATCACACGATCGGGGGAAGTAGTCGAGGTTGGCCTGCACCTGCGTGATGTTGTATGAGGCCATGTTCTGGCTCACCCAGGCGCAGTAGAGGGAGCCGAAGACGAACAGCGCGGCGAGGGTGAGGGCGAGCGGGTGCCGCAGCAGCCGCCGGGTCTCCGCCCGGACGAGGCGGTTCACTGGCGACCGCCGTTCCCAACGAGCCCGAAGAACCAGTCCTCGAAGGCGGCCGGACCGCTCTCCGGGTCGTAGCCGAGCGCGTCGAGAGTGCCGGCGGCGGCGACGCGGCCCTGGGCGAGCATGATCACGCGGTGGCAGATCCGCTGGATCTCGTCGAGCTGGTGGCTGGAGACGAGGACGGCGGCCCCGCGCTCGGCCTCGTCGGCCACGATCCGCCGCACCATGCGCAGTCCCTCGGGATCGAGCCCGTTGGTGGGCTCGTCGAGGATCAGCAGGTCGGGCTGCTTGAGCAGCGCCGCGGCGATGGCCAGCCGCTGCCGCATGCCCTGCGAGTACGTCCCGAGCCGCCGGTCGGCGGCGCCGCTGAGCCCGACGCGGTCGAGCGTGCGGGCGATGCGCCCGCCGTCGGGCAGCCCGGCGGTGTCGAGCAGGGTGCGCAGCATGGCGCGTCCGGTGGACCACAGGTGGAAGGCGGGCGCGTCGAGCGCGGCTCCGAGCCGGTCGAGCTGCCGCGGCCGATCGGCAAGGTCTCCCCGAACAGCCACACCTCACCGGAATCGGGGGTGGACAGCCCGGTGATCACCCGCATCAGGGTGGTCTTGCCCGCACCGTTTTGAGCCCGAGGAGGCCGACTATCTCGGCGGCCTCCAGGCTGAGATGAACCCCTTCCAGCACGGAGTGCTTCCGGAAGCTCTTGGTCACTCCGTGACAGGAAAGGACGCTCATCGTCTGAGATGACTTCCAGTTGTAGACGACGCGACCCGACGAGTGGATGAAGTGCGGGGCGTTGGCGATCTGCATGTAGTAGCTGCCGGCAGGGGCGTTGCCGAACTCCTTCCAGTAGACGCCGTTGTCGCAAGACGTACGCGTCCGGATCCCGCGTACTCGCTTCACTGCAGGTGGCGCTGGGCATCGCACACATGCGATCGCTCCATGTCCCCCTGGGCATACCGAGGTTCGGTCTGAGCATGCTGGCACTTGGCCAGGTACTGCTCACCCACTTGTCGAAGCGCTCAGGCACCCGATCGTGTGCGCAGGCCATGCGATGCCCACTTAGCCTGGCAGTTGCCTGCCATCCCGTGACGGGTGGCGAAGCCGGCATGCTCCCAGCGTCATTGCGTGGGCGGGCTGGTGAGGTCGTCGTGTCCCCGGTCCGGCACGTTGTTCACCAGGAGTCCGCTGCGCTCGGCCGCCAGGGCAGCCTGTACCCGGTTGGTCGCTCTGAGCTTGGCCAGGATGGCACTGACATGTTCCTTCACGGTGCTGAGACTCGTGTACGTCTTGACGGCTATGGCGGTGTTGGTCAGCCCCTCGGCGAGCAGCCCCAGGACTTCGTGCTCGCGCTCTGTCAGCTGCGGCCGGGGTTCGCCCGACGGCAGGCGTCCATGCAGGGCGAGATGGCCGTCGATGACTGTGTTCCCCGGCCGGGGCGAGAGAGCGACACCGCCGGAGGCGATGAAGCGCACCATCGGTGCCAGGTGTTCGGGGTCGGTGTCCTTGAGCAGGAAGCCCGCCGCACCGGCCTGGAGGGCGCTGGTGAGGTGCTCGTCGGTGTCGAAGGTGGTCAGCATGCACACAGCTGGCGGATCCGGGAGTTCCCGGATCCGCCGCAACACCGTGAGCCCGTCGACGTCCGGCATCCGGATGTCGAGGAGTACCGCGTCGGGCGCCCGTTCGGCGATGGCCTCGATAGCACCTGCTCCGCTGGTCAGAGCGATGACATCGATATCACTCTCCGTCGAGAGGATGCGTTGGAACCCGGTCCGGATGAGTGCTTCGTCGTCCACGATTACGACCTTGATCACCAGGCACTCCGCTCACACACCAGCACGGTGTCACCGGCGGCCCGGCCTGATGACGCCAGAGATCATACTGGCGGCCCGGGTGCCCGAAGCGTCACTGGTCCGAGAGGCGGGAGGCCGCGAGGGCCTGGCCGCCCAGACGGTCCGTGTCGGTGGGGGATCCGCCGAGCCGGTGAAGGAGTACCCATCGCCCGTCGGGGAGCGTTGCCGCGAAGACGGACGCTCCGTCAGTGGCACCGTTGTGCCAGGTCACGGCGCCGGTCTTCTGCCAGGTCGGGGCGGGCGGCCCGAGGAGTTTGTCGACGAGCAGCCCGGTCAGCAGTTGGGCGGCCGCCCGGGGAGTGGCCCAGAGGCCACCCGCGGGCAGGATGGCGCCATCCATGGTCCACGGCGTCCGGGGGCGGTTCAGCAGGCGGGTCGTCGCGAGCAGCCGCTGCTCGGCCGGGGGGTATGCCGTCATCTCGTCGACGCCCAGGGGCTCCAGGACGTAGGTGCGTACCACCTCCTCATACGGGACCCCGGCCGCCACGGACAGGGCTGAACCTAGCAGCGCGTAACCGAGGTTGGAGTACTCCTCGGACGCGCTGGGCGGAGCCGTGGCCATCTCGCCGAGACCGCCGAGCAGCGCGTCCAGGGCGGCCTGGTCGAAGCCGCCGTACGGGTTCCTGCGCGGCAGGTCCGGGGGCAGGCGGGGCAGCCCGGACGTGTGGTCCGCCAGATGCCGCAGGGTGATGCCGCTGCCGGGCGGTGTGTCGAGCCAGCGTTCGATGGGATCGTCCACGCCGAGGACGTCGGCCTCGGCCATGCGCATCAACGCGGTGCCGGTGACGACCTTGGTCAGCGATCCGATCTGGACGTAGCCGGAGATGCTGTGGCCGTGGGTGACACGGGGTTCGATTCCACTGCCGAGAAGGCAGCTGGGTGTCCGGAACACGGAGGGTCCCCTTTCACGAGCGGGTGCTGGGGCCGGGCAGGGCGCAGGCGTCCGAACTGCCCGGCATACGTTGCCTATTGTTCGCCACCCAGCGGTAACCGACCGCCGCGCAAGCCCTGATGCCGGGCGTGCGCAGCAGGGCCGCTGCCAGCCGGTATCCGCGTACGGGCGAGTCCCGTACGAATTCCGCCAGCGCCTGCGCCCCGCCGGCCAGGACACGCCCGTCCAGGAGGAGTAGTACCTCCCGGTCCAGTCGCTCCACATGCGGGTCGGTGACCTCATCCGGGAGTGACTGCCAGGGCACGGCACGCACCGTGGGCCGAGCGCCGGCGGTGATCCGACTCACGGCGGCCTGACAGAAGCCGCAGTCCCCGTCGAACGCCAGGACGGCGTCGGCCGGGACGGGCTCGCGGCGGCGCAGGGCCGCGCGGGCCCGGTCCAGGGCGGTCTCCAGCGCCCCGCTCAGGAACACGAGGTCGCACGCCACCATCGTGAGGGCGAAGCCGGTCAGGCCCATGACGACGCCGATGGACACATGGAAACCGATGGAGACGACGGCAGCCCAGGGCCGCAGCCGCGGCACGAGGATGCCCATGGGGAAGTACACCAGGAACAGCGTGGTGGAGTACGTCCCGATGAAGACGAGATAGTCGTTGTCGAACACCAGCTCGGACACGCCGGGGAGGTTGAACTCGGACACGCGCAGGACGTAGAACAGCGCCGTTCCGTCCTGCCACATCCGGCCCTGCACCTTGTACAGCCCGCTGACGACGTAGACCAGGCACATCTGGACGGCGATGGCGAGTACACCAAGATTGTGCAGCGGTGTGGACAGCGACCGCAGCACTGGGGGAACGCGCCGGGCGAGCGCGCGGGCGAGACCGGTGGGGTAGGAGAGGCGGTCGTAGCAGCGCGTCAGCAGGAGCATCGGGATGACGAGATAGGCGAGGTTGTCCCCGCCGTCGAGCAGTACGGGCTGACGCTGGTAGACGGACCACAGGAGGGCCCAGTGAACGGCGAGGCCGAGCCGGCCGCCGACACCGCAGGTGACCGCCAGCGCGGCCAGCATCCCCGCGTGGAAGACGATTTCGAACCACAGAGTGGAGTCGCTCAAGGTGTAGAGGCTGAAGGTGCCGTTCCCGTGGATCTGGGCGGTGAAGTCCGCCCAGGGCAGCACCCCGGCCGGACCGAAGAGGAACCGCCGGTCGCCGTACTGGCTCGCGTAGTACATGAAGCCGACGAAGCCGAGCAGCATGCGGGTTCCGCTCACCCCCAGCACGCTGAGGGGTCGGCTGCCGACCGCGTCCAGCCGCTCGAGGAGCCGGTTCGTACGGGTACGGCTCACAGGAGATCCCCGGCCTTCATCCATTCCATGTCGTAGGCGTCGACCTGGCCTTCCGCAGCGGGATCGTGCCGCTCCGACCACGGGGGGAGCCTCTGGATGTACATGCGGACCTGCACCTGCTCGGGAGGGGCGCCGTCGCCGCACGTGTTGGCCGGCAACTGCGTCAGGGAGTAGCGGGAAACGAAGCGCAGGGCTTCCTGCTGGGAGGTCTTCTCGTGGGGCATGAGGGGCAGTTCGGCCTTGTTCTTCGTCCGCTCGGACTCCCGCAGCCGGGCCAGCACGGCGTCCGAACCGCTCAGCTGCTGCATGTTCCCGGTCACCAGCCGAGACATGCGCGAGGGGAAGAACCTGCTGCTCTGCGCCGCTGCTATGTACTTCGCCGTCACGTCGTAGAAGGAGGTGACCGAGCCGTCCCGGCATTGCGCCCGGGCCAGGATTCCCCTGTTCTCCGACAGCGGGTCGGGTGCGAAGAGCATCCAGTTCTGGGCGGAGTACGGCTCCAGATAGGTGGCGACCTTGTTGTAGTACCGGATCTTCATCGGTGTGAGGGGCATCTGGGAGAAGGCTGCGGCGGCGAAGTGAAGGCCCAGGAGGGCGGCACCGATGAGCAGTGCCGCCCTCCTGGTCAAGCGGTGATCTCTCACTTGTCGAAGACCGTCTCGACGGACGTGCCCTCGGGGATGTCGGCCGGGCTGACGCCGCCGGTGAACTGTCCGGCGGCATCGGCCACCGACGGGCAGGCGGCCTTGGCGTGCACCCAGGCCTTGCCGGCGAACTTGCCGGCAGCCTTGCCGACGAAGGAACCGAAGCCCATCGGGCCGTTCTGGGGTCCGTCGACGGAAGCGACCGTGGCAGGAACCTCCTGCGCAGTGGCGGCCTGCGCGGACCCCTGGGTGGTGACGACCAGGGCCGCACCGCCGAGGGCTACACCGATGCCTGCCAGTACCTTCTTCATTTCCTCAACTGCCTCTCTCGTGGATCTCTGCCCGCCCGGTTCGAAGTTGGGTTCGCCGCGCGGACAACTTCGGGTGAGCGGCGTGCGGGAGCACGCCGGCGCCACTCGACGATCATGATTTCGGCACCGTCTGGCCGTTCGGTACCGGCCACTTGGCCGGACGAACCCGCCAACTGGCCTCAGGGGGCGCGGAGATGCGCGGGAGGGGCCGGGGGCAGGCCGACTCAGGGGGACGTGGCCTGTGCGGGGAGCCGGGTCGGGAAGGAGGCGGTCACGAGATGCCCGCCGTCGTCGGTGGGGCGGGCCTCGAAGGTACCGCCGACGAGGTGGGCGCGTTCCGCCAGCCCGATGAGGCCGTAGCCGCCGGAGGGCAGGTCCGGGTCCGGGTCGGGGTGCGGGTCGGGGAGGCCGGGCGGGCCGTTGTGAATCCGGAGGCACAGGTGTCCGTCCGACTCGTGGAGCCGCACGCTGACGACGGCCCCCGGCGCGTGCTTGCGGATGTTGGTCAGAGCTTCCTGGACCGTGCGGTACACCGCGTGCTGGACCAAGGCCTGCCACCGGCTCGGGGAGCCGGTGGCAGGCTGAAGGAGGCGCGGGTCGATCCGCGCCTCGACCTCGAGCTGGCACTCGCGGATGAGCTGCGGAAGGTCGGCGAGCCGGGGCTGGGGCGCACCGGTGTCAGCGCGGTTGCCGTCGTCCCGCAGGACCCCACCACCTGGCGCAGCTCGTCCAAAGTGCGGGCGGCCATGGTGCGCACGGCGCAGGCGGAATCCCGCACCGCGGGGTCGGACGTGGTCATCTGCAGCGCGGCGGCCTCGACGCTGATCAGGCTCACCTGATGGGCCACGACGTCGTGCATCTCACGGGCCAGGCGGGTGCGCTCGGCCACCAGCAGCCGCTCCGCCGACAGTGCGTCCTCGCGCGAGCGTGCCGCGGCGAGGTCGGCGACGCGTGCGGTGAGTTCCGCGCGGCTGCTGACGAGCAGGCCCAGCGCGACCGGCAGGATGGCCTGGGCAAAGGCGTCCATCAGGATGAAGTAGTCGGTGGGGTTGTCCCACGTGGCTTCCTCGGGGTTCAGCGTGTAGCCGCTCCAGAGGAGAAACACGACGGTGCACACGGTGACCGCTTGGCGACGGGTGGTCATGAGCGCCACCGTGTACAGCGCGATCATGCTGGGGATGCAACTGTCCAGGTACATCCCGGGCAGGGTCGTGAGGAACGTGGCGATCGGCCAGCGACGCCGGGCCAGCACGACCACGGGCAGCGCGCACAGGGCCACCGTCGCCCAGAACAGCTTCCGGGAGTCGTTCGTGTCGGCGTACGCCCATTCCAACTGGACGGCGATGTCGACGGTGGCGGCGCACGCTGGGAGCAGCAGCCACAGGGCCCGGGGTGCCCTCACCTGCCGGCTTGCTCCGAACACCCGTTTGTCCCTTCGAAGTTACTCGGTGGTTACTTTGCGACTATAGGGCCAGCCGCCTGGGGGTCCTCCCGGCGGTTTCGCGCTCCCCTGCCAGGTGCATCGAGGACGACTGCCGGAGTGCGCTGGAGGCAGAGGCGGTGGCGCCGGCCGGGCGGTGATGGCAGCGAGCGCCGACATGCTCCCGGAGGCTGACGGTGCTCTGGCGGCAGGACGCGTCTGGTGGGGTGAGCGCTGTCCTGCCGGGGCAGCCGCTGTGGCGGGACTCAGATGACAGCGGAAGGCGTGCGATGCCCAACCCGACGCTCCAATAAGTCACTTATCGCACGTGATTGGCACGCCGGGCCGGAGAGGTCTAGACAACGAAGAAGGCCCAGGTCGCTGACCTGGGCCTTCTTTCAAGAGCGGATGACGGGAATCGAACCCGCGCTATAAGCTTGGGAAGCTCATGTTCTACCATTAAACTACATCCGCATAACGGGCCAGTTGCCTGGATCCGTCTCGTTCGTCACTCTACCCCATCGTCGACCCCCGGTGAATTTGCCGCGGGGTCGTTGTCGTGTCGGGTGGGCACGGGGGCCTGTGGGGGCGGGAGTTGGGGCGTACCGTGTGTGGGCGGAGCGGCGGCTGGAGCAGGTCGCGATCATCCCCTAATGTGGCGATTCGTCGCAGTACGCAGTACGGCTCGTTGGGGAAAGGGACTCGATGGAGCACACCGTCGTCCGTTGTGCCGAAGGGCACGTTTTCAGTACCGCCTCGTTTCCGCTGCAGCACCTCGGTGCCGGCCGGATCGGGCCGGGGCGGCTGCTGCGGTGTCCGCGGTGCGCGCGGCTGAGGCAGTCCGTGCCCGTGGGTGGGGGCGCCGCCAAGCGGTAGCCGTGCGGGACGTACGGCCGGGCGCGCGGGTACCGCTCCGATTGGGGGAGGTCCGCGCGCTCTGCGTATCCTCGGGACGTGCTTCTCTCTGACAAAGACATCCGGGCCGAGATCGACAGCGGACGGGTCCGCATCGACCCGTTCGACGAGTCGATGGTGCAGCCCTCCAGCATCGATGTACGTCTCGACCGGTTCTTCCGGGTCTTCGAGAACCACCGTTACGCCCACATCGACCCCGCCGTCGAGCAGCCCGACCTGACCCGGCTGGTCGAGCCCGAGGGCGACGAGGCGTTCATCCTGCATCCGGGCGAGTTCGTCCTCGCCTCGACGTACGAGGTCATCTCCCTGCCCGACGACATCGCCTCCCGCCTGGAGGGGAAGTCCAGCCTGGGCCGCCTCGGCCTGGTGACGCACTCGACCGCGGGGTTCATCGACCCGGGCTTCTCGGGTCACGTGACCCTGGAGCTGTCGAACCTCGCGACCCTGCCGATCAAGCTCTGGCCGGGCATGAAGATCGGGCAGCTGTGCCTGTTCCAGCTCAGCTCGCCCGCTGAGTTCCCGTACGGCAGCGACCGGTACGGGTCCAGGTACCAGGGGCAGCGCGGGCCGACCGCCTCGCGCTCCTTCCAGAACTTCCACCGCACCCAGGTGAGGCACGAGGCATGAGCGAAGTACGCGAGAACCTCAACTACGAGGGGTTCGGCCGCGCCGTCCGCGAGCTGGCGCAGACCATCGCCGACGACGGTTACGAGCCCGACATCATCCTGAGCATCGCGCGCGGCGGGGTGTTCGTCGCCGGCGGCCTGGCGTACGCGCTCGACTGCAAGAACATCCACCTCGTGAACGTGGAGTTCTACACCGGGGTCGGGACCACGCTGGAGATGCCGGTCATGCTGTCGCCCGTGCCCGAGGCGATCGACTTCACGAACAAGAAGGTCCTGATCGCCGACGACGTCGCCGACACCGGCAAGACGCTCAAGCTGGTGCACGACTTCTGCCTGGGCCACGTCGCCGAGGTGCGCTCCGCGGTCGTCTACGAGAAGTCCCACTCCCTCGTGAAGTGCGAGTACGTGTGGAAGAAGACCGACGAGTGGATCAACTTCCCCTGGTCGGTCGAGCCGCCCGTGGTCAAGCGCGAGGGCCAGGTCCTCGACGCCTGATCCGGCATCGTCGCCGTACGGACGAAGGGCCCGCCGCGCAGGTGACTGCGCGGCGGGCCCTTCGGCGTGTTCGGCGGGGCGGTCGGCCGTTACAGCGTGCCGAGCTTGATGATCGACAGCAGCGCGATGAGCTGGATCGCGGACGCGCCCAGCGCCTTCGGCCACGGCAGGTCGTGGGACTTGCTGATCAGCGAGGTGAACAGGGCGCCGGCCGCGACCCAGGTGGCCCAGCCGAGGACCTGCACCACGATGTTGTCGCCGCCGAGGAACATGGCGAACAGCAGGCGCGGCGCGTCCGTGATGGACATCACCAGCATCGACAGACCCACGGTGGGCTGCCAGGAGCCGTCGCCGCCCATCTGACGGGCCAGGGTGTGCGTCACCGCGCCCAGGATCAGCCCGCAGATGACGAAGGCCGCTCCGGTGCTGAGGACGATCGGGATGGCCGCGCCGAGGGGCGCCTTTATGGCGTCCTCGCGGGCCTTGTCGAAGCCGAACACCGCGAGCATCCCGTAGAGGAAGGTCACGGTCAGTGCCGGGCCCCAGACGGCGAAGTCGCGCATCTGGAGGAACGTCTGCCCCGGGCGGGTCACGATGCCGCGGAGCAGCTGCTTCCACGGCAGCCGCGGGCCGGACGGCGCCGCCGCGGCCGCGCCCGCCTGGTAGGTCGCGCCCTGGTCGTAGGGGTCCTCGCCGATGGAGAACGCACGGGTGTGCCCCGGGTTGTCGTTCCCGTACGCCGGCCCGGGCGCGGGGGCGCCGGGCGAGCCGGGGGCTCCGTGGCCGTACGGGGGCCGCCCCTGCGGCTGCTGACCGTACGGGTCGAAGTACTCGGGCTCGCCGTGGTCCCGCGGGGCCTGCGAGGGCCACTGCTGCTGCGGGGGGTAGGGCTGCTGGCCGTACGGTGGCGGCGGTTGCTGCTGACCGTACGGCTGCTGCTGCGGGGGTTGTTGCGGGGTGCGGTTGTTGCTCCGGCCGCGTCCGATCCTGAATCCAGCCACGTGATCGAACGTACCTGGTCCCGCGGGTCCCGGTGGCCGGGCGGCCGGAACACGCGGCCTTTGCGGCTGACCTGTGACATCCCCTAGGGGAACCCCGGGGGGTTGTCCCCACCCCCGCGCGATGTCCGGTGTGGGGTGACATGGCTATACCTGCGGAACGCCGAACGGCCGGTCCCCCGGGTGGGGGACCGGCCGTCGCGGTGGTCGGCTGCGGGCGGTTACTTGCCGCTCTCCGCCGTCTGGGGCTTGCCTTCCGCCTCGGGCTCGGCGTCGGGCTCCTTGGCCTCGGGCTCCGGCTTCGGCTCGGCCTCGGCGGCGGGTGCCGCTTCGGCCTTCGGCTCGGCCTCGGCGGGAGCCGGGGTGGGCTCCGCCTTCGGCGCGGCCTCGGTGGCCACCGGCTCCGCCTTGGGCACCGGGGCCGGCTCCGCAGCAGGCTCCGCCTTCGGCGCGGCCTTGACGGCAGCCGTCGTAGCCGCAGCTGCAGGCGCCTCAGGCTCCGCCTTCGGTGCGGCAGCCGGCGTCGTCGGCTCCGCAGCCGCCTCCGCAGCCGCCTCCGCCTTCGGCGCCGGCTTCGCGGCGGGGGTCGGCTCGGCCGCGGGCGCGGCCGGTTCCACCACCGGCTCGGGCTCGACCACAGGCTCCGGCTCAGGCTCCGGCTCCGCCACCGGCTCCGGGGTCCTCACCGACTCCAGCAGCAGCTGCGCCACGTCCACGACCTGCACGGACTCCTTGGCCTGGCCGTCGTTCTTCTTGCCGTTCACCGAGTCCGTCAGCATCACCAGGCAGAACGGGCAGGCGGTCGAGACGATGTCCGGGTTGAGGGACAGGGCCTCGTCGACGCGCTCGTTGTTGATGCGCTTGCCGATCCGCTCCTCCATCCACATCCGCGCGCCACCGGCGCCGCAGCAGAAGCCCCGCTCCTTGTGGCGGTGCATCTCCTGCTGGCGCAGGCCCGGTACGGACGACATGATCTCGCGCGGCGGCGTGTAGATCTTGTTGTGCCGGCCCAGGTAGCACGGGTCGTGGTACGTGATCAGGCCCTCGACCGGCGTCACCGGCGTGAGCCGGCCCTCGTCGATCAGGTGCTGGAGCAGCTGCGTGTGGTGGATGACCTCGTACTCGCCGCCCAGCTGCGGGTACTCGTTCGCGATGGTGTTGAAGCAGTGCGGGCAGGTCGAGACGATCCGCTTCGCCGACTTCGGCTTCTTCGTCGACGGGTCTTCGTCGTCCTCACCGAACGCCATGTTCAGCATGGCCACGTTCTCCTGGCCCAGCTGCTGGAACAGCGGCTCGTTGCCCAGGCGGCGCGGCGAGTCGCCGGTGCACTTCTCGTCGCCGCCCATGATGGCGAACTTGACGCCCGCGATGTTCAGCAGCTCCGCGAAGGCCTTCGTCGTCTTCTTGGCCCGGTCCTCCAGCGCGCCCGCGCAGCCGACCCAGTACAGGTAGTCGAACTCCGAGAGGTCCTCCGCGTCCTTCCCGATGATCGGGACCTCGAAGTCGACCTCCTTGGTCCACTCGACGCGCTGCTTCTTGGCCAGGCCCCAGGGGTTGCCCTTCTTCTCCAGGTTCTTGAGCATCGTGCCCGCCTCCGACGGGAACGCGCTCTCGATCATCACCTGGTAGCGCCGCATGTCGACGATGTGGTCGATGTGCTCGATGTCGACCGGGCACTGCTCCACGCACGCGCCGCAGGTCGTGCAGGACCACAGCACGTCCGGGTCGATGACGCCGTTCTCCTCGGCCGTCCCGATCAGCGGGCGCTCGGCCTCGGCGAGGGCGGCCGCGGGGACGTCCTTCAGCTGCTCCGCCGTGGCCTTCTCGTTGCCCTCCATGTCCTTGCCGCCGCCCGCGAGCAGGTACGGGGCCTTGGCGTGCGCGTGGTCGCGCAGCGACATGATCAGGAGCTTCGGGGACAGCGGCTTTCCGGTGTTCCAGGCGGGGCACTGCGACTGGCAGCGGCCGCACTCGGTGCAGGTGGAGAAGTCGAGGATGCCCTTCCAGGAGAACTGCTCGACCTGGGAGACGCCGAAGACGTCGTCCTCGCCCGGGTCCTCGAAGTCGATCTCCTTGCCGCCGCTCGTCATCGGCTTGAGCTCGCCGAGGGCGACCGCGCCGTCCGCGTTCCGCTTGAACCAGATGTTCGGGAAGCCGAGGAAGCGGTGCCAGGCGACACCCATGTTGGTGTTGAGCGAGACGACGATCATCCAGACCAGCGACGTGCCGATCTTGATCATCGCGGTGAAGTAGATGGCGTTCTGCAGGGTGCCGAGCGAGAGCCCCTCGAAGGCCAGCACCAGCGGGTACGACACGAAGTACGCCGCGTCGTACGAGTCCACGTGGTGGATCGCGCCCTCGAGGCCGCGCAGGGCCAGGATCGCCAGGCCGATCGTCAGGATGATGTACTCGACGAAGTACGCCTGCCAGGCCTTCGAGCCGGTGAAGCGCGACTTGCGGCCGGCGCGCGACGGCAGGTTCAGCAGCCGGATCGCGATCAGCACGACGATGCCCACGACCGTCATCAGGCCGATGAACTCGATGTACATCTCGAACGGCAGGAAGCCGCCGATGACCGGCAGCGTCCAGTCGGCCTGGAAGAGCTGGCCGTACGCCTGCGCCAGCGTGGGCGGCAGCGTCAGGAAGCCGATCGCGACGAACCAGTGCGCGAAGCCGACGATGCCCCAGCGGTTCATCCGGCTGTGGCCGAGGAACTCCCGGGCCAGGGTGAGCGTTCGTGCCTTCGGGTCGTCCGTACGGCTGCCCGCCGGTACGGGCTGGCCGATCTTCACGAACCGGTAGATCTGCGCCACGGCTCGTGCGAGCAGCGCGACGCCGACCACGGTCAGGACCAGCGACACGATGATCGCGGCGAGTTGCATGGAAGGGCTCCTCGGGCGGGGACTTACTAAGCGGTAACTTATTGAGTCAAGGCTTGAGGTTACCCATTCCCCGCGCCGCAATGTAGGCGAGCGTGCGGTGATCTGTGTCGCTCAGGCATACCTCTGTCGGTAGGCCGCGCGAGGGGTCTGAGCGAGGATCGCGAGATCCATCCCCAGCCAGTGGCTCTCCACATAGTGCCGGTCGAGCAGGGCCATCTCCTCCCAGGGGAGGTCGGAGCGCGCGCTCACCTGCCATAATCCGGTCATTCCGGGGCGAACGAGAAGCCGGTCGGGCCGATCCGTACCGGGTTCGGGGCGCGGACCGACGAGCGACATCTCGCCGCGGAACACGTTGAGCAGCTGCGGGAGCCCGTCGAGGGCGCACCGCTCCACCGCCGCTCCGGCCCGGCCCGCGCCGGCCGTGCGCAGCCGGTACGTCAGGAACGGGCGGCCGGCGAGCCCCGCCGCGGGCTCCCGTACGAGGACCCGCCGGCCGTGCGCGGTCGCGAGCACGGCGGTGGCCAGGGCGAGCGGCGCGGCGCACAGGGCCAGCAGGATCGCGGCCCCGATGAGGTCGAGCACCCGTTTCGCCGGCGGCCGGGCCGGCCGCGGGCGGGGGAGCGTGGCGAGCGTCAGAGGCATGCGGGAACGGTCCCGTACGGCGGCGGCGTGCCCTGCGCGCCGCGCGGCGGGCGGGGGCCGGACGGGTGTCCGGGCTGGGCCGTTCGGGTGGGACGCCGTCCCGGGCGGCTCTCCGCGGGCCCCGGCGGCGCACGCTTCGGCGGACGCCGCGCACCGCGACGCGCGCCCCGCCGCGCATGCTGCGGCAGGCGCCGGGTAGCCCCTGCGGCGCACGCTGGGGCTGATGCCGGGTGTCCCGGCGGCGCGAGCTCCGGCGGAGCGGCGCAGGCCACGCCGGCGGTTGCGCGTAAGGAAGGCCTAAAGGTTGAGTCGGCTCGACTCAGCTCTGTTGACGCACGCGCGGGGATCGTGCATGGTTGAGTCTGTTCCACTCAAGTCAGCTGGAGGAATCGAAATGGCACGTGCGGTCGGCATCGACCTGGGCACCACTAACTCCGTCGTCAGCGTTCTGGAAGGCGGCGAGCCCACCGTCATCACCAACGCCGAGGGCGCCAGGACCACGCCGTCCGTCGTCGCTTTCGCCAAGAACGGCGAGGTGCTCGTCGGCGAGGTCGCGAAGCGCCAGGCGGTCACGAACGTGGACCGGACCATCCGCTCCGTCAAGCGCCACATGGGCACTGACTGGAAGATCAACCTGGATGGCAAGGACTTCAACCCGCAGCAGATGAGCGCCTTCATCCTGCAGAAGCTGAAGCGGGACGCCGAGGCCTACCTGGGTGAGAAGGTCACGGACGCGGTCATCACCGTCCCGGCCTACTTCAACGACTCCGAGCGTCAGGCGACGAAGGAAGCCGGCGAGATCGCGGGCCTGAACGTCCTGCGCATCGTCAACGAGCCGACGGCCGCCGCCCTGGCCTACGGACTCGACAAGGACGACCAGACCATCCTCGTCTTCGACCTCGGTGGCGGCACCTTCGACGTGTCGCTCCTCGAGATCGGCGACGGCGTCGTCGAGGTCAAGGCGACCAACGGTGACAACCACCTCGGTGGCGACGACTGGGACCAGCGCGTCGTCGACTACCTCGTGAAGCAGTTCCAGAACGGCCACGGCGTCGACCTGGCCAAGGACAAGATGGCGCTCCAGCGCCTGCGCGAGGCCGCCGAGAAGGCGAAGATCGAGCTGTCCTCCTCCACGGAGACCTCGATCAACCTGCCCTACATCACGGCCTCCGCCGAGGGCCCGCTGCACCTGGACGAGAAGCTCACGCGCGCCCAGTTCCAGCAGCTCACCTCGGACCTCCTGGACCGCTGCAAGACCCCGTTCCACAACGTCATCAAGGACGCCGGCATCCAGCTGTCCGAGATCGACCACGTGGTCCTGGTCGGCGGCTCCACCCGCATGCCGGCCGTCGCCGAGCTCGTCAAGGAGCTCACCGGTGGTCAGGACGCCAACAAGGGCGTCAACCCGGACGAGGTCGTCGCCATCGGCGCGACCCTCCAGGCGGGCGTGCTCAAGGGTGAGGTCAAGGACGTCCTGCTCCTCGACGTGACCCCGCTGTCCCTCGGTATCGAAACCAAGGGCGGCATCATGACCAAGCTCATCGAGCGCAACACCACGATCCCGACCAAGCGGTCCGAGATCTTCACGACGGCCGAGGACAACCAGCCGTCCGTGCAGATCCAGGTCTACCAGGGCGAGCGCGAGATCGCGGCGTACAACAAGAAGCTCGGCATGTTCGAGCTGACCGGTCTGCCGCCGGCCCCGCGTGGCGTCCCGCAGATCGAGGTCTCGTTCGACATCGACGCGAACGGCATCATGCACGTCACGGCCAAGGACCTCGGCACGGGCAAGGAGCAGAAGATGACCGTCACCGGCGGCTCTTCGCTCGGCAAGGACGAGGTCGACCGCATGCGCCAGGAGGCGGAGCAGTACGCGGACGAGGACCTGCGCCGCAAGGAGGCCGCCGAGTCCCGCAACCAGGGCGAGCAGCTCGTCTACCAGACGGAGAAGTTCGTCAAGGACAACGAGGACAAGGTCCCGGCCGACGTCAAGACCGAGGTCGAGACGGCCGTCTCCGAGCTCAAGGAGACCCTCAAGGGCGAGGACACGGTCGAGATCCGCACCGCGACGGAGAAGCTCGCCGCGGTCAGCCAGAAGCTGGGCCAGGCGATCTACGCCGACGCGCAGGCCGCCCAGGGCGCGGCCGGCGCCGCCGGTGACGCGGGCCAGGCCAAGGCCGACGACGACGTCGTCGACGCCGAGATCGTCGACGACGAGAAGCCGAAGGGTGGTGCTGCCTGATGTCGGAGGAGACCCCGGGGTTCGACGAGAAGCCCGAAGTCCCCGTCGACGGCACGCCCGACGAGCCGAAGGCCGCCGACTCCGCCAAGGAGGAGGAGGCGGCCCCGGCTCCGGCCGGGGACGACGCACAGACCGCCGGCCAGGAGACGGCGCTGCTGGCGCAGCTGGACCAGGCCCGTACGGCGCTCTCCGAGCGCACCGCGGACCTCCAGCGCCTCCAGGCCGAGTACCAGAACTACCGGCGCCGGGTCGACCGGGACCGGATCACCGTCAAGGAGATCGCGGTCGCGTCCCTCCTGAGCGAACTGCTCCCGACCCTGGACGACGTCGGCCGGGCGCGGGAGCATGGCGAGCTGGTCGGCGGCTTCAAGTCGGTGGCCGAATCGCTGGAGACCGTCGCCGCCAAGATGGGCCTCCAGCAGTTCGGCAAGGAGGGCGAGCCCTTCGACCCGACGATCCACGAGGCCCTGATGCACTCGTACGCGCCGGACGTCACCGAGACGACCTGCGTGGCGATCCTGCAGCCGGGCTACCGGATCGGCGAGCGTACGATCCGTCCCGCACGGGTCGCGGTGGCCGAGCCCCAGCCGGGCGCGGCCCCGAAGTCCGCGGGCTCCGACTCCGCGGACGCGGAGGGCGAAGCGCCGTCGGACAAGGACGCGGATGCCCCCGACAAGGGCTGATGCACCACACGTAGAGGCACGGGAGGAGGGACACCGGGGATGAACACGAAGGACTTCGTCGAGAAGGACTACTACAAGGTCCTCGGTGTCCCGAAGGACGCCACCGAGGCCGAGATCAAGAAGGCGTACCGGAAGCTCGCCCGCGAGTTCCACCCGGACGCCAACAAGGGCGACGCCTCGGCCGAGGAGCGCTTCAAGGAGATCTCCGAGGCGAACGACATCCTCGGCGACCCGAAGAAGCGCAAGGAGTACGACGAGGCCCGCTCCCTGTTCGGCAACGGCGGCTTCCGCCCGGGTCCGGGCGGGGGCGGCGGCTCGTTCAACTTCGACCTCGGCGACCTCTTCGGCGGGCAGCAGCCGCAGGGCGCCCCGGGCGGCTTCGGCGGCGGTCTGGGCGACGTCTTCGGCGGCCTGTTCAACCGCGGAGGTGCCGGCGCCGGCGCCGGTGCGGGCACCCGTACCCAGCCGCGCCGGGGCCAGGACATCGAGTCGGAGGTCACCCTCTCCTTCACGGAGGCGGTGGACGGGGCCACGGTCCCGCTCCGGATGTCCTCGCAGGCACCCTGCAAGGCCTGTTCGGGCACCGGCGACAAGAACGGCACCCCCCGGGTGTGCCCGACCTGCGTCGGCACCGGCCAGGTCTCGCGGGGCAGCGGCGGCGGTTTCTCCCTGACCGACCCCTGCGCGGACTGCAAGGGCCGCGGCCTGATCGCGGAACACCCCTGCGACATCTGCAAGGGCAGCGGGCGCGCCCGCAGCTCCCGCACCATGCAGGTGCGGATCCCTGCGGGCGTCTCCGACGGCCAGCGGATCCGGCTGCGGGGCAAGGGCGCGCCGGGCGAGCGCGGCGGCCCCGGCGGCGATCTCTACGTCGTCGTGCACGTCGACGCGCACCCGGTGTTCGGCCGCAAGGACGACAACCTGACGGTGACCGTCCCGGTGACCTTCGCCGAGGCGGCCCTGGGCGCCGACATCAAGGTCCCGACCCTGAACGGCCCCCCGGTGACGCTGAAGCTGCCGCCGGGCACGCCGGGCGGCCGCACCATGCGGGCGCGCGGCAAGGGGGCGGTCCGCAAGGACGGCACCCGCGGCGACCTGCTGGTGACGGTCGAGGTGGCCGTCCCCGCGGAGCTGTCGGACGAGGCGCGCGAGGCACTGGAGAAGTACCGCGAGGCGACCGGGTCGGAGGACCCGCGCTCCGCGCTGTTCGAGTCCGCGAAGGGAGCATGACATGGACGGCCGCCGACGACAGTCCTCCCGATTGGGTGGGGGCTACCAACTCACCGACGAGACACCGGTCTACGTGATCTCGGTGGCCGCCCAGCTCTCGGGTCTGCATCCGCAGACCCTGCGACAGTACGACC
Organism: Streptomyces sp. NPDC058619; assembly: GCF_042717785.1. Taxonomy (NCBI): domain Bacteria; kingdom Bacillati; phylum Actinomycetota; class Actinomycetes; order Kitasatosporales; family Streptomycetaceae; genus Streptomyces; species Streptomyces sp. NPDC058619. The sequence continues at coordinate 125,858 of NZ_JBHXQN010000012.1, read as the reverse complement.
GCCTCGGCCTGGTCTCCCCGGACCGCACGGCCGGCCGCGGCCGGCGCTACTCGGCCCGCGACATCGAACTGCTCCGCACGGTGCAGGCGCTGTCCCAGGACGAGGGCATCAACCTGGCGGGCATCAAGCGGATCATCGAGCTGGAGAACCAGGTCGCCGCGCTCCAGCAGCGCGTGGCCGAGCTCTCCGCGGCGGTGGACGGCGCAGCGGCCACGCTCCAGGCCCGCGAGGCCCAGGTGCACGCCTCGTACCGCCGCGACCTGGTCCCGTACCAGCCCCCGCAGCCGGGCAACGCCCTGGTCGTCTGGCGCCCGGCCCCGAAGCGCCCCCTGGCCTGACGCCGGCCCCGGTCCCGGTCCGCACCGCTCGTACGAGAAGGCCCCGCCCGGAACGCTCCGGGCGGGGCCTTCTCGTGTCTCCAGTAGCCGAAGACGTCGAGTTCCCTGCGGCGCGAGTTCCAGATGCGGGCCGTGCCGCCCGCGGGTTCGCTGAGGGTCACCCGGTCCGGTTCGTGCGTGACACGCCGAGCAGCTGCCCCTTCGCGGGGACGGGCCACTGGACGACGAGGTGGTCACCGGGCGCGAGCTCGAACTCGGTCCCTTGCGGCTCGAACTGCACGGTGATCGGGGTGTCCGGCCCGGCCTGGACGACGAACGTCACGAACGTCACGGTCGGCGTGGCCGGCCCGGCCGGCGCCTCCTCGCGACCCCTCCGGGTCAGTCTCTTCACTGCTTCGACGGTCTTCCCCAGCCGGTTCACCGGGCTCCTCGGGCAGTACGGGAATTCCCCGCCGGGATGATTCCGGACGGGGTCTTCCCCGCACGCGTCACAGCGGCGGGCGGCCGGCGGGGCCCGAGACGCGGCCGAGGATGCCCGACTGGGCGATCAGGTAGCCCAGCTGGGCGCGGCTGCCGCTGCCCAGGGCGGTGGCCAGCTTGGCGATGTGCGCGCGGCAGGTGCGGACGTTCATGCCGAGACGGCGGGCGATGGCCTCGTCCACGTGTCCCTCGACGAGGAGCTGGGCGATGGAGCGCTGCACGCCGGAGATCCCCGAGGGCGTCGGATCGTAGGGGATCTGTTCGTTGAGTGGGGTGGCCCGCCGCCACAGCTGTTCGAAGACGCGGACCAGGTAGCGCACCAGGGCCGGGTGGCGCAGTTCCAGGGCGATCTGCTGGTCGTCGCTGGCCGGTATGAAAGCGACCGATTCGTCGCAGATGATCAACCGCTCGACCAGCTCTTCGAGTGTCCGGATCTCGACCTTGCCGCTGGCCATCCGGTCGACGTAGGCCATGGTGCCCCGGCTGTGCCGGACGGTGTGCTGGTACAGGGTCCGCATGCTCACGCCGCGCCGGATCAGCGGCTGGTCGCGCTCGATCGCCTGGTTGAGTATGTTCTCGGAACGCCCGCCGCCCGGCTGGATGGTGAGCATCTCCGCCTGGCACTCGGCGGTGGCGACGTTGAGCGCCGCGTTGATCCTGTTGAATCCCTCCAGCACGGTGATCGCGTGCGTGGGCGCCGGCGTGAGTGCGCTGATGGCCATGAATGGCTCAAACGCTTCGGCGAGCTCGATGGAGGAGCGCCTGCGGTGCAGGATCTCCCGTTCCAGCGGGTGGAGGCGTTGCGCCAATGCGACCGACGGTGGAACCGGGCGGAGCCAGTTGTCGTCGTCCGGATCAGGGTGCAGCAGCGCGAATTCCAGCAGGCAGGGCACCTGCTCGACCTCCTCGCGGGCGATTCGGCCGGAGCTGAGCGCGCTCGCGTACAGCTCTGCCCCCACGTCGCACAGGTCCGTCACCGCATGGGGATGTGTCTGGTTCATGCGCATAATCGGCAAATCTCCCACCCCCAGGGTCCTGCATGTACAGGAACATGATGCATCGCCACGGTGGCAATGGCGTGGCTCGATCAGTCATCGTCTGAGATGCGGGGGAGAGGAATCCATCAAGTGAGGACAACGTCGACCATGTACAAGAAATTGCTTCGCTCGGTGGCTGCCATTGCTCTCTCTACGGCTGCTGCTGTCGGTGGAATCTCGCTCGCGGACAGCGGCTGGGGCAGCGCGCCCGCCGACAGCGGCTGGGGGGCCGGTGTCACCAGTGATGACAGCGGCTGGGGAACACCCGGCAAGAGCGACAGCGGCTGGGGAAGTGTCCGGGCCGACAGCGGTTGGGGACCGTCGTCGCCCAAGGACGACAGCGGCTGGGGCAGCGCGCCGACCGGCGCGCAGTCCGACAGTGGCTGGGGTGTGGGTGGGAAGTCGTCGGACGCATGACCCCCGACGACCGCGGGTTCCGCCGCGAAATGGCCTCTGCCTACCGTTCCGGATGGCAGTTCATCGACCTTGCCACCGCGATCCCGTACTCCGGGGACTCGCTGATGGTCACCCTGTTCGGTCAGCCGATCGTCGTCGTGCGCGAGGAGGACGAGGACGTACGTGCCTACCGGTGCCTGCGCCGCCCGAGGGGCGCGCCGCAGCCGGTCCGCTGCGAGGTGCGCTACGGAATGGTCTTCGTCAATCTTGATCAGCGCGATCACCAGCTCTTCGAACCCGACATCACCACCGCCACCCCCCGCAGTGCCTGAAGCGATTCCCCCGTCGTTGCAGATCGCTCAGGCGCTACCCCCACACAACGGCGCCATCGTGGACCTGACCACGATGGCGCCGTTGTGATGTCCGAGTCCAGTGCTCGACCGGACAAGTTGAAAGTTGTGCGTCTCAGCCCCGCCCCACGGCCTCAGGCCCGCCCCATGGCCCGGTCCAGGGTGATCTCGACGACCACGCGGTCCGGATTGGGCGAGGGGACCCGCCCGTAGCGCACCGCGTAGCGCGCCACCGCGTCGGCGACCGACGCCTCGTCCGTACGGACCAGTGCGCGCCCCTCCAGGGTGGCCCAGCGGCGTCCCTCCAGCTGGCAGACCGCCACCCTCGCCCCCTCGGGCTCCGCGGCGGTGGCCACCAGGATGTTGCGGACCTTCCTGCTGTGCCGGTTGCTGATCACCCGGGCCAGGCCGGCCTCCGGGTCGTACGTCACGCCCACCGGCACCACGTGGGGGGATCCGTCGGGGCGGTGGGTGGTCAGCGTGCAGACGTGCCGTTCCCGCCAGAAGGCGAGGTACTCGGGCGTCGGGTTGAGTACGTCATGGGACATGGCCCGAAGGGTACGTCCCCGCGCGGTCGCGGCCGCCGCCGCGGAGTCCCCGAAGGCCCGCAGTGCCCGAAGGCCGGAAGGCCCGCCCGGAGACCCGAAGGAGTACCGTTCCCCACCTTGAGTGGAATAGACTCAACTTTGCATACGCTGACTCTGTCAGAGTGAGTGGGTTACCCCTTGGGGAGAGGAAGGGACGCAGTGGAAGCCGAGCTGACCAACAAGAGCCGTGACGCGCTGAACGCGGCCACCGGCCGGGCCGTCAAGGACGGCCACGCCGCCCTGACCCCCGCACACCTGCTGCTGGCCCTGCTCGCCGGCGAGGACAACGAGAACGTCGTCGACCTGCTCGTGGCCACCGACGCCGACCAGGTGGCCGTACGGGCCGCGGCCGAGCGGCTGCTCGCCGCCCTGCCCAGCGTCACCGGCTCCACGGTCGCGCCGCCGCAGCCCACCCGCGAGCTGCTCGCCGTACTGGCCGAGGCCGACGCACAGGCCGGGAAGCTCGGCGACGAGTACCTCTCCACCGAACACCTCCTCATCGGCACGGCCGCCAAGGGCGGCGCCGCCGGTGAGGCACTTTCCAGCCAGGGCGCGAGCGCGAAGAAGCTGCTGGCCGCTTTCGAGAACGCACGAGGAGGACGGCGGGTGACCACCCCCGATCCCGAGGGTCAGTACAAGGCCCTGGAGAAGTTCGGCACCGACTTCACGGCGGCCGCGCGCGAGGGCAAGCTCGACCCGGTCATCGGCCGGGACCAGGAGATCCGGCGCGTCGTCCAGGTGCTCTCGCGCCGTACGAAGAACAACCCGGTGCTCATCGGCGAGCCCGGCGTCGGCAAGACGGCCGTCGTCGAGGGCCTGGCCCAGCGCATCGTCAAGGGCGACGTCCCCGAGTCGCTGAAGAACAAGCGACTGGTCTCCCTCGACCTCGGCGCGATGGTCGCGGGAGCCAAGTACCGCGGCGAGTTCGAGGAGCGGCTCAAGACCGTCCTCGCCGAGATCAAGTCGAGCGACGGCCAGATCATCACCTTCATCGACGAGCTGCACACCGTCGTCGGCGCGGGCGCCGGCGGGGACTCCGCCATGGACGCGGGCAACATGCTCAAGCCCATGCTGGCCCGCGGCGAGCTGCGCATGGTCGGCGCGACCACCCTCGACGAGTACCGCGAGCGCATCGAGAAGGACCCGGCGCTGGAGCGGCGCTTCCAGCAGGTGCTGGTCGCCGAGCCGTCCGTCGAGGACACGATCGCCATCCTGCGCGGGCTCAAGGGCCGCTACGAGGCCCACCACAAGGTCGTCATCAACGACAGCGCCCTGGTCGCGGCCGCCACCCTGTCCGACCGGTACATCACCTCCCGCTTCCTGCCCGACAAGGCCATCGACCTCGTCGACGAGGCCGCGTCCCGGCTGCGCATGGAGATCGACTCCTCCCCGCTGGAGATCGACGAGCTCCAGCGCTCCGTGGACCGCCTGCGGATGGAGGAGCTGGCGCTCAAGAACGAGTCCGACCCCGCCTCCCGCGAGCGCCTGGAGCGGCTCCGCAAGGACCTGGCGGACAAGGAGGAGGACCTGCGCGGCCTGACCGCCCGCTGGGAGAAGGAGAAGCAGTCCCTCAACCGGGTCGGCGAGCTCAAGGAGCGCCTGGACGACCTGCGCGGCCAGGCCGAGCGCGCCCAGCGCGACGGCGACTTCGACTCCGCCTCCAAGCTGCTCTACGGCGAGATCCCCGGACTGGAGCGCGAGCTGGCGGAGGCCACCGAGGAGGAGGCCGAGGCGTCCAAGACCGGCACCGCCAAGGACAGCATGGTCAAGGACGAGGTGGGGCCCGACGACATCGCCGACGTGGTCGGCGCCTGGACCGGCATCCCCGCCGGCCGCCTGCTGGAGGGCGAGACGCAGAAGCTGCTCCGCATGGAGGACGGGCTGGGCCGCCGCCTGATCGGCCAGGGCGAGGCCGTGCGGGCCGTCTCGGACGCCGTGCGCCGCACCCGGGCCGGGATCGCCGACCCCGACCGGCCCACCGGCTCGTTCCTCTTCCTGGGCCCGACCGGCGTGGGCAAGACGGAGCTGGCCAAGGCGCTCGCGGACTTCCTCTTCGACGACGAGCGGGCCATGATCCGCATCGACATGTCGGAGTACGGCGAGAAGCACAGCGTGGCCCGCCTCGTCGGCGCCCCGCCCGGCTACGTCGGCTACGAGGAGGGCGGCCAGCTCACCGAGGCCGTCCGCCGCCGCCCGTACAGCGTGGTGCTGCTGGACGAGGTCGAGAAGGCCCACCCCGAGGTCTTCGACGTCCTGCTCCAGGTCCTGGACGACGGCCGTCTCACGGACGGCCAGGGCCGGACCGTGGACTTCCGCAACACCATCCTGATCCTGACCTCCAACCTGGGCAGCCAGTTCCTGATGGACCCGGCCACCCCGGTGGAGCAGAAGAAGGAACAGGTCCTGACCGTGGTCCGGAGCTCCTTCAAGCCGGAGTTCCTCAACCGCCTCGACGACCTGGTGGTCTTCTCCGCGCTCAGCGGCGACGAGCTGGCGCACATCGCCCGGCTTCAGATCGGCCGCCTGGCCAAGCGGCTCGCCGACCGGCGCCTCACCCTCGACGTCACCCCCGAGGCCCTGGCCTGGCTGGCCGACAAGGGCAACGACCCGGCGTACGGAGCCCGGCCGCTGCGCCGCCTGATCCAGACGGCGATCGGCGACCGCCTCGCGAAGGAGATCCTCTCCGGCGAGGTCCGCGACGGCGACACCGTACGGGTCGAGGTGGCCGGCGAGGGCCTGCTGGTGGGCAAGGTCCTCTGAGGCCCGCTCCCGCCCCCGGGGGTTCCCGTGTCCGCCCGGAGCGGATCGCGCGCCCGGGGGTGGACACGGAGCGGGCGCGATGGGGGAGGATGCAAGTATCCGCACGAAGGGAAAATCACGGTGAGCATCGACCCGGCCTCGATTCCGAACTTCGGAGGGCAGCAGCCCGATCCGCAGGCCACAGGACCGGCGGGCCCCGTCGTCCCCGACCAGGATCTGGTCAAGCAGCTGCTGGAGCAGATGGAGCTCAAGTACGTCGTCGACGACGAGGGTGACCTCGCGGCGCCGTGGGAGGAGTTCCGCACGTACTTCATGTTCCGCGGCGAGGACGAGCAGCAGGTCTTCTCCGTGCGGACCTTCTACGACCGCCCGCACAAGATCGACGAGAAGCCGCAGCTGCTCGAGTCGATCGACGACTGGAACCGCCGCACCCTGTGGCCGAAGGTCTACAGCCACACCCACGACGACGGCTCCGTCCGTCTGATCGGTGAGGCGCAGATGCTGATCGGCACCGGCGTGAACCTGGAGCACTTCGTGTCCTCCACGGTCAGCTGGGTCCGCGCGTCCATCGAGTTCGACAAGTGGCTCGTCGAGCAGCTCGGCCTGGAGAAGGACGTCGACTCCGCCGAGGGCGACGAGGACAAGAACGGCGACGCCGGCAACTAGCCGTCGCCCGTCACAGCGGTACGCGCGCCACGAGCAGCAGGTAGAGCCCGTAGCCGTAGGAGAGCCCGGCCAGCCCCGCGGTCACCACGACCGAGGTGCGCGGCCGGGCTCTCGCCATGGCGGCGGCCACCGGCAGCAGCAGCGGGAACGCCGGGAGCAGGAAGCGGGGCTTCGACTCGAAGAAGCCGGCCCCGCCGAAGGCCATCAGCAGCAGTACCCCGGTGTACGCCAGCAGCGGCAGCGGGGTGCGGTCCAGCAGCAGGAGCACCGCCAGCAGGCCCGCCGCGGCCAGCAGCACCACGGTCACGGTGGTCGCGAGGGGCACGTGCCCGCCGGTCAGCACCCGCTCCGCGGAGCGCAGCGCCCCGGCGCCGAAGTCGAAGCGCGAGCCCCAGTGCCGCTGCACCGCGAAGTAGCCGCCGAGCGGATCCCCCCTGCGGGCCCCGACGGCGAGGACGTACGCCGCCCAGCCCGCGGGCGCCAGCAGCGCGGCCGCCCACACCGCGGGCGCGCGGGACCCGCGTACGGCGACCGCGTACAGCGCGGCGGCGCACACGGCGGCCGCGACGGCGAGTCCCGTGGGCCGGGTCAGCCCGGCGAGCACGGCGAGGCCGGCGGCCCACAGCCAGCGGTCGCGCAGGAGGGCGTACAGGGCCCATGCGGCGAACGCGGCGAGCAGGGCCTCGGTATAGGCGAGGGTCAGCACCACGGCGTGCGGGAGGGCCGCCCACAGCCCCACGAGGAGCAGCCCGGCGCGCGCGCCGAGGAGCCGTTCCCCGACCCGGTAGACCCCGACGGCGGCCGCGGCGGCGGCGACCCAGGCGACGAGGAGCCCGGCGGGTGCGGGCCCGCCGGGCAGGACGGCCGAGACGAGCCGGATCAGCGCCGGGTAGAGCGGGAAGAAGGCGGTGTCGCTCTGGACGGGCCCGGTGCCGGTGACGGCGTCGGGCCACATCAGGGTGCGGCCGTAGCCACGGGTGGCTATCCCGAGGTACCAGCCGGAGTCCCAGGACCCGCCGAGCACCGCGAAGGGGTCGCGCCCGGCCCACCAGGAGCCGAGGGCGACCACGAGCACACCGGTCCCGCGGACGGCGGCGAACACCCCGAGCGCGAGCACGGACGCCGGGGCCGCGGCCCGGACGGCGCGGAGGGCGCGGATCTCCAACGGAGACGCGGACACCGCGGCTCGGCCCGTTGCCATGTGTCCCGACTTTCCGGCTCGTCGTGCGTACGCTCATCCGATGATAGGAGCTTCGGGCACCTTCAAGGCCGTCAGCTTCACACCGGCCTCGCCCGCCCCGCAAGCGCCTCCGGAAACCGGCCTCGTCGGACACCGCCCGGGCGGCGCGGCGCCCGGCCGGCCTAGAGGCGGCGCAGGCGGCTGCGGCTCGATGGCACGGCGCCCTCCGCCGTATGCTGACCACACACGGGAAGGAGCCCTCCATGAGCGTCGACGCGATCGTGCACACCGAGTTCCCCAAGGGGTACACGGTCCTGTTCGGGGCCGACGGAAAGGTGATCATGACCCCGGAGAGCGAAGAGCGCTCCAGCACCATCAGATCGATGCAGATCGACTCCGCTCTCGCCCTCGGTCGTCACGCGAAGGTCACCTCCGACGTCTACATCGACTTCCCCGCCGACGAGAACTCCGCCCCCGATCTGGCGATCCTTCGCGAGGACGCCCGCCGCGAGGGCAAGCGCTACAGCTTCGAAGACGTCCTGCTGATCTCCGAGGTCGTCTCGACCTCCTCCGCACGCAAGGACTACGACGACTGCACCGCGAAGTACGGCCGCTACGGCATCCCGGTCTACCTGGTGGTGGACCCCTACGCCCAGGAAGTCGTCCTCCACACCCAGCCGACTGACACCGGTTACATCGCGGCGCACACCCACAAGTACGGCACAGGCAAACTCCCCATCCCCCTGGCCGACGGCCGCACTTTCACCCTCGACCTCGACGAACTCCCGCGTCCGGAGCCTGAGGCGAACGCCCGTTGACGAAAAGCGGCCGGGACTGGGGGCATCCCCCTCCGTGCCGCAAGTTCGTGCGACGAAGTCCGGTTTGCTGTAAAGGTGTTCGAAGTCGCGGTTGGCCCCAGTGACTACCGCCACGTAAGGCCCTTGAGGCGGCGGGCCGCTCGTCCTCGGCCGATTCGGCGGCCGCGGTTGGGCGGTAGCGTGGCACGGCAAGGACTGCTGCGGACAGGTTGGACGAGTAACATGCGGATGAGGTTCGAATCCGAGGCCGAGGAGGAGTTCGAGGCCGCGTGTGGGCTGCTGGTCGACCGCCTGGTCCGGTGGGGCGGGGAACACGGGCTGCCGGTGGACGGGTTCACGGCCGAGACGGTGCTGGACTACCGGCACCGGGCGACGGCCGACGGCCGACTGGGGCTGTGGGAGTCGCGCCACGTGGAGGAGCTCCTGCTCTCCTGGCTGCCCCAGAACGTCACCGAGCTTCCCGGGGAGGAACGCTCCGACGCCCCGGGCACACTGCGCACGCTGCTGCGCTATCTGCACGCCGCACAGTTGGCGGACCCACGTGGCCCCTCACTCCAGGATTCCCTCGCCGCGGTCGACAGGGTCGCGGAGCAGTATCCGGCGGCGATGACGGACCGCACTCGCTGGGGTTTGGCGAAGTTCTGGGCGATGACGGCCGCCGAGCAGGGCGTGGACATCCTGGACGGGGCGGCGTTGCAGCACTTCGCGGACCGGGCGCGTCGAGGAGAAGCCGCCTACGACGGGCAGGCCCTCGACGCGATCATGGAACGGCGGCTGACCGGCCGCGCGCTGTCCGGCTCGGCCCGCGCCGAGCCGCAACTGCCCGTCGCACTGCCCCAGGACGACGAACTGCGCCGGCCGGCCGAGGCGTCGACTACGGCGGCGCAGTTGCGCGGACTCACCGAGTGGGCGGGGCAGGGCGGGCGCACCATGACAGCGACGGGACGGCTGCGGATGTCAGACGCCCGCGAGTTGGCGGGCCTGCTCGGCACCGGAGACGAGACCGACGGGGTGCGCTCTTCGGCCGACCTGCCTCGGCTGGGACTGCTGGTGGAGTGGGCGAAGAAGGCGCGGCTGGTCCGGGTGGTCAAGGGGCGTCTGTACGCTGTGGCGAAGGCCCGCCCAGTGCTGGCCGACCCGCTGCGGCTGTGGCTGAGCGCTTTCGACGCGTGCTTCGAGGTACGGCAGGCCCTGATCGGAGCGCGCAGCGGCTGGCACGTCGAGTCGATGCTCTTCGATGTCTACGAGGACGTCCTTCAGGATGTGCTGAACACCCTCTACAGCCTGCCGTATCCGATGCCCTGGCCGCGGCTGCGCGACACAGTACACCTGGCCTATCGGACCGGCTTCCAGCTCGACGGCCGGTCGGACCTCCAGTACCGGATGTGGTTCGAGCACGCCGACCGGGACCTGCGCACGGTGCTCGACCTGCTGGACGATCTGGGCGCGATCGAGCGTGACCGTGGGATGGCCGATCCGGTGTTCCTCGATGTCGACCTCTCCGATGCCGGACCCGAGCTGCTCGCGGACATGCCGCCTGAGCTCACAGAGCTGCTGGGCGTCACGGGGGCAACGCTGGACCCGGCAGCGCGGGAGCGGGCCGATGCCCGGCGGGAGGAGCTGACCGCCGGGCCGGTCGAACTCATCCGTCTCACCGAGCTCGGTACCTGGGCCGTACGGAAGCGGCTGCTGGCCGTCGGCAGGGACGCACCGCTGATCGGTGAACTGGCCCAGGCGCCGGCGGCCGGCCTGCTGGGCGTGCTGGCTGAGGAGTACCCCCCGGATGCCGCCCAGGCGGAGCTGGTCGGCTGGATCACGGCCCGCGGCGAGAGCGCGGACGCACTGCGGGAACTGACCGACGCCGTACGGACCACGCCTTTCCGTACGCGTGCGCAGGCGATGCTCGACGTGCTGTTGACGGCGCTGCCGGGCGGTGAGGGCGAGCGGCTGCTGCACACGCTGCGTCGCGACACCCAGCTGGCGCCGCTGGTGTTGAACGTGCTGGCGCAGCGTGAACTGCTGTCTCCAGAGGACATGACCGATGCCGAGCATCTGCTGGTGCTCGCCGAGAACCTGCTCCAGCTCGTTGAGCTGGCGGGCGGCTCGGGCAACGCCGAGGAGGCGCTGCGCGCCCAGGGCCCCCACGTCATGGACGCGATTGCCGCCGCGTCGGACTCCGCCCACCCTGACCGGGCCGGTCTGGAAGAGCTCAGGCAGCTGGCGGCCCGGGCGCTGCGCGCACCCGTTGCCCGTCTCGGCCGCGCCCACAGGCGCGGGCGTCCTGCCGACAAGAGCGGCCGCAAGCGGCGCCGCTGACCAGTGGCGAATCCCCCCGCGCCGCAGGCGCAGGGGGGACCGGCGCTGACGCGGAGCCGGGGAACCGGTGGCTCCCGGCATCGTACGTCCTCGGCGGCGCACGCTATGGGCGGAGGCATTTCCGAGTGTGGTCGACACGAATGGCCGGATTCCCACTGACCGTCGCCGTTCTTGCCGGCGAGGACGCGTGCTTCGGGCGAGGCCGAAGGCGGCGTGAGTTCAGGATGTGAGGCGTCGAAGGCGGCTTACGGCCTCGGCGAGGACGTCGTCCCTCTTGCAGAAGGTGAAGCGGACCTGGCTGCGGCCGGCGTCGGGGTCGTCGTAGAAGACGGAGTTGGGGATGGCGACGACCCCGCAGCGTTCGGGGAGGGCGCGGCAGAAGGCCAGGCCGTCCTTCTCGCCGAGCGGGGTGATGTCGGTGGTGATGAAGTACGTGCCCTGCGGACGGAAGACCTCGAACCCCGCGGCGGTCAGGCCGTCGGCGAGGATGTCCCGCTTGGCGGCCAGGCCGGCGCGGAACCCGTCGTAGTAGGTGTCCGGCAGGGCGAGGGCCTCGGCGATGGCGTACTGGAAGGGGCCCGACGCGACGTACGTGAGGTACTGCTTCGCCGAGCGGACCGCCGCGACCAGCTCCGGCGCGGCCGTGACCCAGCCGACCTTCCAGCCGGTGAACGAGAACGTCTTGCCGGCCGAGGAGATGGAGACGGTGCGCCCGCGCATGCCGGGCAGGCCGGCCAGCGGGACGTGGGCCCCTTCGAAGACCAGGTGCTCGTACACCTCGTCGGTGACGACCAGGAGGTCGCGCTCGACGGCCAGTTCGGCGACCGCCGTCAGTTCGGCGGGGGTGAGCACCGTGCCCGTCGGATTGTGCGGGGTGTTGAGCAGGATCAGGCGGGTGCGCGGGGTCACGGCCGCGCGCAGCTCGTCCAGGTCGAGTGTGAAGGCTCCCGCGTGGGGGCGCAGGGTGACGGGGACGCGCACCGCGCCGGCCATGGCGATGCAGGCGGCGTACGAGTCGTAGAACGGTTCCAGGGCGATGACCTCGTCGCCCGGTTCGAGGAGGGCCAGGAGGGTGGCGGCGATGGCTTCGGTGGCGCCCGCGGTGACCAGGACCTCGCTGTCGGGGTCGTAGTCGAGACCGTAGAAGCGCTGTTGGTGGGCGGCGACCGCGGTGCGCAGCTCGGGGACGCCGGGGCCGGGCGGGTACTGGTTGCCGAGGCCGGTGAGGACCGCGCGGGAGGCCGCCTCGGCGATCTGCGCGGGGCCGTCGGTGTCGGGGAAGCCCTGGCCGAGGTTGATCGACCCGGTGCGGGCGGCGAGCGCCGACATCTCCGCGAAGATCGTGGTCCCGAAGGCCGCCAGGCGGCGGTTCAGGAAGGGGCGGTTGCTGCTCACGGGTGCGGTCATGGGCGCCATCCTGCGGGCAACCTCTGGACTTGCTCAAGTGCGCTTTGGGCCGCGGGGCCGATGGGAATCCCCCTGTCACGCGGGACGCGGGGATCCCGTTCCCCCGGGAAGACCGGGGCGTGAGAGAGGGGCGGGCGCCATGTTCGTCTTCGGAATCATCTTTCTTGCCATCGTCGTCGCCGTCGCCGTGACCCTGGCGATCTGGGCCGTCAAGCGCGCCGTTACGTCCGGCATCGGAGGGGGCGCCGGCAGCAGCAGTGGCGGCAGCCACAGCAGCAGCTGGTGGGCGGGCGGGAGCGGCTCGTCACACTCGTGTTCGAGCGGATCGTCCTCGTGCGGGTCCTCGTCGTCCTGCGGAGGATCGTCGTCCTCCTGCGGCGGCGGGGGCTGCGGTTCCAGCTGAGACGGCGCGGCGGACGCCGCGCGGACGTGGGCGCGCGGGGGGTCGGGATCCCCTCGGGCGCCCTTCCGTTCGCCCTGCACGGCGACGCGCGGGACGCAACTCGTTGAACACGTGAACTGTGGAGCCCCCGGGGGGATGTAAACCCCTTCAAGTTGGGTAAAACCGCTGTGAGTGCCGTGCCTTTCATGATTCCCTCGGTTGAGTAGACCAGTCCTCGGACCTCCCTGGACTTCCTGTGGACCCGTGCCGGTGTCCCCCCACCCGTTGACTACCGCTGGCGGGCCCCGGCCCATCTCCCTCGCGCGTTTGCGGAGCCGACTCATGCTCACGACCCTCCAGACCTCATACACCGACACGCGTGCCGCCGACCTTGCCTGGGCTCTGGGCCGGGACCGGCTGCCCGCCCTGGCCGTACTGAATCTCCAACTGGATGGCGCAAAAGTTGAGTTGCGCCTGCTGGGGGCCTCCCACCAGGTGCTTCTGGAGGAGGGAGAGGTGCTCTGTTCGGAGACGGTCGCCTGCATGCCGGGCAGCAGCACGCCGCTGCCGCTCGGCGTGGCCAAACGGGTGGGCGACTGGGAGTACGAGTTCGCCGCGCGCGTCGAGACCCTGTCCCGGGGTTCCTTCGCGGGGCGGGCGCAGGAGCTGCTCGCGCTGGTCGCCGACCACCCGAACGGGCTAGCGGGCACCTTCCCGGGCAGTCCGCACGCCTTCACGGCCCTGCTCGCGCAGCGCCACGAGGGGCAGGTGCGGTGGCGGACCTGGCACGCGTACCCCCAGGAGGGCCAACTGGTGGCCACCCGGACCCGGGTCGGCGTACGGATGGGCGCGGAGGCGGCTGCGGCCGCGGCCGCGCTGGAGAGCCCGGTCCTGCGGTAGCGCCGCGGCCCGGCCGCGGCCCGGAGCGTCCGCCGCGGTCGCTGTGGTCCGGCGCGTCCGGCGCGGTCGCTGTGGTCCGGCGCGTCCGGCGCGGTCCGGCGCTCGCGGGGCGCGGATGGTGCGGCGCGGTTACGCCAACTGGCCCAATCGGTACGTCACTTGCACCCATGTGGGTGACAGGGTGTGGGTGAGCCGTAACGTACGGTTCGCTTCATGATCGACCGTTCCGTCCCGCGCCGGGTGCTCCCGGCCCCGGAGCCGCGGGGCGCGGCGACCGTCCAGGCCGCCCTGCCCGTGGGGCCCCGGACCGGCCGACTCCTCGTCCTGGCCACCGTGTTCGTCTGCGCCGCCTGCGGGCTCGTGTACGAACTGGAGCTGCTCGCCCTCGGGACCTACCTCATCGGCGACTCCGTCACCCAGGCGTCGGTCGTCCTGTCCGTCATGGTCTTCGCGATGGGCGTCGGCTCCCTGCTCGCCAAGCGGTTCCGCCACCGGCCGGCGTTCGGCTTCGGGGCCATCGAGGCCGCGCTCGCCCTCCTCGGCGGGCTCTCGGCCATGGCGCTGTACGCGAGCTTCGCCTGGCTGGGCGAGTCCCGGCCCGCCCTCGTCGCCTTCTCCTTCGCCATCGGGGTGCTCATCGGCGCGGAGATCCCGCTGCTGATGGTCCTGATCCAGCGCATCCGCAGACAGGACGCGGGCGGCGCCGTCGCCGACCTCTTCGCCGCCGACTACGTCGGGGCCCTGGTCGGCGGCCTCGCCTTCCCGTTCCTGCTGCTGCCGCTGTTCGGCCAGCTCACCGGCGCCCTGCTCACCGGCACCGTGAACGTGGTCGCGGGCGGCGGGCTCGTGCTGTGGCTGTTCCGCCGCGACCTGAGCCGACGCTCCCGCTTGATCCTGATCGTCGGGAACGCGGCCGTCCTGGCCGTCCTCGGCTGCGCGACCGTCCTCGCCGACGACTTCGAGCGGGTCGCCCGGCGGGCCGTGTACGGCGCGGAGGTCCGCGTCGCCGTCCGGACCGGGGTGCAGGAACTCGTGCTGACCGGGCCGCCGACCGGCTCGCCGCGCTCCCTCGACCTGTACCTCGACGGGCGGCTGCGGATCAGCGGGTACGACGAGTACCGCTACCACGAGGCGCTCGTCCACCCCGCGATGACCGGCCCCCACGGCCGGGTCCTGGTGCTCGGCGGCGGCGACGGGCTGGCCGCCCGCGAGGTGCTGCGCTACCGCGACGTCGACTCCGTCACCGTCGTCGAGCTCGACCCCGGCGTGGTCAGCCTCGCCCGCACCGATCCGATGCTCTCCGCGCTCAACGCCGGGGTGTACGGGGACCCGCGCCTCGGCGTCGTGAACCAGGACGCCTTCGGCTGGCTGCGGCAGCCGGCCGCCCGGGACCGGTTCGACGTCATCGTCTCCGACCTCCCCGATCCGGGCATCACGCCCAGCACGAAGCTGTACTCGCAGGAGTTCTACGGGCTGGCCGCGCGGGCCCTGCGCCCCGGCGGGCGCCTCGCCGTGCACGCCGGGCCGATGGCCGCGCGGCCGCGCTCGTACTGGACCGTCGAGTCCACCCTGCGCGCGGCCGGCCTGCGGACCGCCCCCTACAGCGCGGGCGGGCGCCTCTCCGGCTTCGCCGCCGGACCCGACCGCACCCCGCGGATCCTGGGCGCCGCACCTCCGCAGGACTGGGGCTTCGTCCTCGCCGCCCGCGAGCAGGTGCCCGCGCTGCGCGTCGACCGCGACACGCCGGGGCTGCGCTCGCTGTCGACGCGCTCCCTCCAGGACGCCGCGCGCGACACGGAGCGGACCCGGGTGCCCGGACTGCCGCCGTCGACGCTGCCGCACCCGCGGTATTCGTGACCCGGCGCGGGTCTCCTCGGTAGGCTCGGCCGCATGGAGCATCAGGTGTTCGTTCCGGTACCGCCCGACGACCTCCGCGCCGTACTGCGCGACCCCGCCCGGGTCGCCCGGTGCGTACCGGGACTCCAGCAGGACGCCGACGCCGCGTCGGGGCCGCTCTCGGGCCGCCTCAAGATCCGGGTCGGCGGGCACACCGTGACCTACCGCGGCGCCCTGGTCGTCACCGAGCGGACCCCCGGCCGCTTCACCGCCGACGGCGAGGGCGCCGAGGTCCGGGGCCACGGCACGGTCACGTTCGGGGTGGAGCTGCGGCTGGCCCCGGGGGACGGCGGGACCCGGCTGGAGTTCAGCGTCGGGGGCACCGCCGACGGGCGCGCGGCCGCGTTCACCCCCGAGGCCACCGCCACCGCCGTACGGCGGCTGCTGGACCGGACCGCCGAGCAGCTGGCCGCCGTCGCGGCGGAGCCGGCCGACGGGGCCGGGCCGGGACGGGCAGCCGACGACGCCGATCCCGTCGCCGAGGGCGAGGCCGGCGAGGACGCCGCAGCCGGCGCCGGTGAGGAGATCACCGAGGTCACGGCGTCCGTGTTCGAGACCGAGGTGCCGACGCCGTCCCCGGACCCCTTCCTGGCCGGCAAGCCGGACGAGCTGGACGGGGCCCCGCGGCCCCCTGCCGAGGCCGCCCACGCCCGCCGGACCATGATCGGCCGCAGCGCCGAGGAGGTGGACCACGCGCCGCCGCGGGGCCGCTACGCCCCCGTTCCCGCGCCCACCGCCAACACGGCCGGTGAGAGCCTGCGCTGGCTCGCCCCGGCCGCCGCCCTCGCCGTGGCGTCGGCGGTCGTGCTCGGCCGGGCGCTGCGCCGCCGACGCTGACGACCGGCCCGCACTAGGGTCGGCGGCATGAGTACGCAACTGAGCGCCGGTGGCGCCGAGGTGACCGTCGACCAGGAGAACGGCTGCCGGATCAGCAGCCTGCGCATCGACGGGACGGAACTGCTGCGCCAGGGCCCGCACTACGGCGCCTTCCCGATGGTCCCGTGGTGCGGGCGGACCGAGAACGGCCGCTTCCAGGACGGGGCGACCGTCCACCAGCTCCCGGTCAACCACCCCCCGCACGCCATCCACGGCTTCGGCCGCGACGCGGCCTGGAGCCGGGCCCGCTCCGGTCCCGCGGACGCCGTGTTCACGTACGACCTCACCGACCCGTGGCCCTACCCCGGCCGCGTCACCCAGATCGTCGAGCTGTCCGAGAGCGCGATGACCCTCACCCTGGGCGTCGAGACGTACGGGGACTCCTTCCCGGCGCAGGCCGGCTGGCACCCCTGGTTCCACCGCAACCTCGGCACCGGCAAGGACGTGCACGTCGACTTCACCGCCGGATGGCAGGAGGAGCGGGGCGAGGACCACCTCCCCACCGGCAACCGCATCGACCCGCTGCCCGGACCGTGGGACGACTGCTTCGGGATGCCGGACGGGGTCGACGTCACCCTCACCTGGCCCGGGGCGCTGGAGCTGAGGGTCACCAGCCGCGCCGAGTGGGTGGTCGTCTACGACGAGGAGCCCGAGGCCGTGTGCGTGGAGCCGCAGTCCGGTCCGCCGAACGGGCTGAACAGCCTGCCCCGCCTGGTCACCCCCGTGGACCCGCTGGAAATCTCCACCACGTGGGCCTGGCGGCGGCTCGGCTAGAGCCGAACGGGGCCGTCTAAGCTCAGGGCCATGACTGACGTACACGATGCGCTTCTGCAGCAGATCAAGGACAAGGCCGTCGTGCACGGCAAGGTGACCCTCTCCTCCGGCCGCGAGGCCGACTACTACATCGACCTCCGCCGGATCACCCTCGACGGCGAGGCGGCCCCCATGGTCGGTCAGGTCATGCTCGACCTGACCGCCGAGCTCGACTTCGACTGCGTCGGCGGCCTGACCCTGGGCGCCGACCCGGTCGCGACCTCGATGCTGCACGCCTCCGCCGCGCGCGGCGGGCGCCTGGACGCCTTCGTCGTCCGCAAGGCGCAGAAGGCGCACGGCATGCAGCGCCGCATCGAGGGCACCGACGTGAAGGGCAAGCGCTGCCTGGTCGTCGAGGACACCTCGACGACCGGCGGGTCCCCGCTGACCGCCGTCGAGGCGGTCCGCGAGGCCGGCGGCGAGGTCGTCGCCGTCGCCACCATCGTCGACCGCGGAGCGGCCGACGCCATCGCGGCCGCGGGCCTGCCGTACCTCACCGGCTACCGCCTCGGGGACCTCGGCCTGTCGTAGGGGGTGCCGGGCCGCCCGGGACGCGCGCCGGGTGCCGGGACCGCTCCGGGCCGGTCCCGGCGGCTCCGGCCGGGCCGCCCGGACTGCTCCGGACCGGAGCGTTCCGGCCTGCGGGACCGTGGTCACAACTGGTGACGAAGGTCCCCGGAAGTCCCTGAGCCGGCTGTGACCTGGCCATTTGTGAGCTGCCGGGATGTTTCACGTGAAACGTCCCGGCACGTTCTGCCCACCCGGTGAGACCGGCGGGGTGGAGTGTCGCGCGGAGTCTGGAAAGATAGGCGCGACGATGACGTCGCCCCCAGGTCAGGGCCCGCAATAAGCACACTCCCCGCACATCCAAGGAGCGGACAGATGCCCATCGCAACCCCCGAGGTCTACAACGAGATGCTCGACCGGGCGAAGGCAGGCAAGTTCGCCTACCCGGCCATCAACGTGACCTCCTCCCAGACCCTGCACGCTGCGCTGCGCGGCTTCGCGGAGGCCGAGAGCGACGGCATCATCCAGATCTCCACCGGTGGTGCGGAGTTCCTGGGTGGCCAGTACAACAAGGACATGGTCACGGGCGCCGTCGCCCTGGCCGAGTTCGCGCACATCGTGGCCGCGAAGTACGACATCACCGTCGCGCTGCACACGGACCACTGCCCCAAGGACAAGCTGGACGGCTACGTACGTCCGCTCATCGAGGTCTCCGCCGAGCGCGTGGCCCGCGGTCTGAACCCGCTCTTCCAGTCGCACATGTGGGACGGCTCCGCCGAGACCCTGGCCGACAACCTGGCCATCGGCCAGGAGCTGCTGGCCAAGGCCGCCGCCGCGAAGATCATCCTCGAGGTCGAGATCACCCCGACCGGCGGCGAGGAGGACGGCGTCAGCCACGAGATCAACGACGAGCTGTACACCACCGTCGACGACGCGCTGCGCACCGCCGAGGCCCTGGGTCTGGGCGAGAAGGGCCGCTACCTGCTGGCCGCCTCCTTCGGCAACGTGCACGGCGTCTACAAGCCTGGCAACGTCGTCCTGCGTCCCGAGCTCCTGAAGGACCTCCAGGCCGGTGTCGGCGAGAAGTACGGCAAGTCCTCGCCGTTCGACTTCGTCTTCCACGGCGGTTCGGGCTCCACGGCCGAGGAGATCGCCACGGCGCTGGAGAACGGCGTCGTGAAGATGAACCTCGACACCGACACCCAGTACGCCTTCACCCGCCCGGTCGTGGACCACATGTTCCGCAACTACGACGCGGTGCTGAAGGTCGACGGCGAGGTCGGCACGAAGTCCAAGTACGACCCCCGCACCTGGGGCAAGGCCGCCGAGGCGGGCATGGCCGTGCGCGTCACCGAGGCGTGCGCGAACCTGCGCTCCACGGGTACCCGGCTGAAGTAGCGGTACCGCTCCACCGGGCAGGACACACCAAGGGTCTGCCGGTCCCCCCGGACCGGCAGACCCTTGGGTCGTTGACGGGGCGCGGCCGCCCGGCGTGTCCGTCGCGCCGGCCGGTCCGCCCCGCCCGCTCGTTCGTCCCGCCGGTTCCTGCGCCCCGTGGGCGCGGCGGTTCCGCGCGGGGGCGGCAGGTCCCGTCAGCGCGCCGGCGGTACGGCGTCGACCGGCTCGGTGCCCACGAAGGCCTCGAAGACCTGCTCGCCGTCCTGGACGCCCGTCACCCGGACCGACCGGGTTCCCGCGTCGCCCAGTTCGGTCGGGGCGGGCTCCGCGTGGATCCACAGGGGGCTGCCGAACTCGGCGTAGCGCTGGTAGCCGCTCATGACGGAGACGGGCAGCACGTCGCCCCCGCCGCCGAGGGCCACCGCGGCCTGCCGGGCGGCCTCCAGGAGGACCATGCCGGGCAGGTGGTCGCCGGTGTGGTCGAAGAGCACCGGGTGGCGGGTGTCGTAACGCAGCTGCCAGACCCCCGGACGGGGGGCGTCGGCGAGCACCACGTCGAACGGGGAGAGCCGGCCGACGGCGGCGGGCGGGAGCGGGGCCGGCGGCAGCGAGGCCACGGGCTCCTTGGCCAACTGCTCGGCGCGCAGCCGCCGGTAGACGGCGGGGGAGGTGACGGTGTAGCCGACCCGGCCGGTGGCGACCACGCGGCCGTGCTGACGGACCACCACCTCGTAGCAGAGCGCGGTGAGCCGGCTGCCGCGGCGGCGTATCTCGGGGCAGGTGACCGTCAGGTCGAGGTCGGCGGGGGCGCTGCCGATCACGAGGTTCTCGGGCACGGTGGAGTACTCCAGCGACCAGAGCAGGAACTGGTGCCCGAGGGGTACGCCGAAGGCCTCGTGGGCGAGGTACGAACCGACCTGCCGGATGGTCTCCGCGATCAGCATCGGGTCGTAGTGCGTGCCCCCGATGGGGGTGAAGAAGCAGTGCCCGCGCGGCCATTGGGCGGTGATGTGGAAGAGGTTCTCCGCGGGGCGGCACATACCGGTGAGGAAGACCTCGGCGAAGGCCGCACGGTGGACGAGCGCCCTCGGAACCGTGGTCGCCCGCCCGTCGTCCGACCTGGCCGGGCAGATACAGCTCGCGGTCGAGGCCGAGGTGATGAAGTCCATCGGTTCCAGAGTCGTGATCATGAAGCCCCTCGTCATCATGGCCGGATACAACAAACTTCTACTGCCAGCAAAGTACGTACTTCAGGGTTTGATTACCTCTCAGATGATTACCTGAGGAACACCCGCCCGTCCGTACAGAGTGACGCAGGCCATAGCCCGATCCGGTGCTCGGGTGGCTGAATTGTGAAGATTACCCAGCTCAGGCCCGGTTTCTGATGTGGTCTACGCCATAGGGTCGGAAGAGTTCCGGGCCGTACGGCGGAACCGGCATCCGGTATCTTTCTCAACGCGCGGCAGCCCGCGTACTGGTAGGTATTTTTCGGGGGGCCCGCCAGGTGCGCGGGCCCCAACTGCCCGAAAACAGCCGGTGCCGGCCTCCCCCGCACGATCGGAGCGCCATGCAGCCCCTGCGGCACCTGCGGCTCGCCGCCCTGAACATCGACGGCGTCCTCCTCAGCGACACCTTCAGCCCGGTCATCCACGGCTTCGTCACCCGGCGCGGCGGGACCTACGACGGTGAAGTGGAACGCGGGATCTTCTCCCAGCCCCGCGCGGTCGCGGCGCTGGCCATGGGCCGCGCGGCCGGGGTGGACTGGGCGCCGGAGAAGGTGCTGGAGGTCTACTTCGAGGAGCGGGCCGCCCACGTGGCCCGGCATCCGGTGCACGTGCTGCCCGGCGCCGAGGAACTGCTGCACCGGCTGCGGTGCCTGGGGCTCCGCACCGTTTGCTACGGAGGCCTCGACAAGGAGCACTTCGACCGGTACCTCGGCCACCTCGCGCACCTCTTCGACGGCCCCGGGTACGTCAGCACGGACTCCTTCCGCCCGGGGGTGCACGAGATCGCCGTCGACGTGTTCGGCCTCGACCACGGGCAGACGCTGTTCGTGGACGACGTGGCACGGGTAGCCGAGGCGGCGCTGGGCCTCGGGGCGTCGTTCATCGGGCACCCGAGCCCCTTCGAACACGGTTTCCAGGGGCGGCAGATGCGTGAGGCGGGCGTGCGCCACCTGGTCGGTTCGCTCGGCGAGATCGACGAGCGGCTGCTGCGGGCGGTGGACGCGGAGGCCGCGGGCGCGGCGGGCGTGGCGGGCAGGGCGGATGTCGTGGGCGCCGCCCGTCCGGCCTGAGCCGGGTGGCACGCGGTGCGCGACGCACCGGAACGCGGCGCGGGACGGCAGGCGCGGACGGGAAGCGCGAAGGGGAAGCGCGGACGGCAGACGCGGACGGCAAGCGCGGACGGGAAGCGCGGGAACAGGGCACGGGCGCAGGGCACGGGCCGAGGACGTACGGATGAAGGGAAGCGGCATGCAGGGGCTGGGGCAGGAACACGGGCAGCGGCAGGGGCTGCTGGAGGGGAAGGTCGCGCTGATCACCGGGGCGAGCAGCGGCATCGGCGCCGCCGCCGCCCGGGTCTTCGCGCGGGAGGGCGCGAGCGTCGTGCTCGTCGCCCGGCGCGAGGAACTGCTCCGGGACCTCGTCGCGGAGCTGACGGAGCAGGGCGCGCGGGCGCGCTACGCGGTGGCGGACGTGACCGTGCGCGCCGACGCCGAGGCCGCCGTGGCCCTGGCGGTCGAGTCCTTCGGCCGGCTCGACTGCGCGTTCAACAACGCCGGTTGGGGCGCCGGGCGGACGCCGCTGCACGAGATGGACGACGAGCTGTACCAGCGGATCATGCGGGTCAACGTGGACGGGGTGTGGAACTTCCTGCGCCCGGAGATCGCCGCGATGCTGGAGACCGGCGGCGGGGCGATCGTCAACAACAGCAGCGTCGGGGGCCTGCTGGCCACCCCGGTGGCGGCGCCGTACGTCGCGGCCAAGCACGCGGTCATCGGCCTCACCAAGGCGGCCGCGGCCGAGTACGCGGCCCGGGGCATCCGGGTCAACGCGGTGGCGCCGGGCACCACGCGGACCGAGGTGGTCGAGGAGTGGTTCGCGGCGGTGCCGGGGATCGAGGCCCAGCTGCACGCCGGCACGCCCCAGCCGCGGACGGCGGAGCCCGCCGAGATCGCCGAGGCGGCCGCCTGGTTGTGCAGCGGCAGGGCGTCGTTCGTCACAGGAGTCACGATGCCTGTGGACGGCGGCTTCGTGATGGTGTGAAACTGCACGGACAGGAACGTACCCGGGGGCATGTAAAGATACCGGGTGCCGGGGATGGCGGGTGAGGACGGTTCACCCGCCGGCTGCCGGGGGAACTCTGAGCGCAGCGGCATGACCGACGGGGGCAGGAGAGGGCTCGGCACATGAGGACAGAACGACCCCAGGTCAAGCAGGACCGCGCGGTGCGTACCCGACAGGCGATCCTCGAGGCGGCCGCGGTGGTGTTCGAGGAGCGCGGGTACGAGGCGGCGAAGCTCTCCGACATCGTCAACATCGCCCGGGTGACCAAGGGCGCGCTCTACTTCCACTTCGACTCCAAGGAGCACCTCGCGCAGGCGGTGATCGACGCCCAGGTGGCGTCCGCCCCGAACGCGGCGCCCCAGGAGTACAAGGTGCAGGAGTTCGTCGACATCGGCATGATCTTCTCGCACCGGCTGCGGCACGACTCGCTGATGCGGGCCAGCGCGCGGCTCACCCTCGACCAGACCACGCTGAGCCTGGACCGGGCGTCGCCGTACGCGGCGTGGATCGAGCTGCACGTGTCCCTGATGACCGAGGCCAAGGCCCGGGGCGAGCTGATGCCGACGGTCGATCCGGTCGTGCCGTCGCAGCTGATCGTCGGGTCCTACGCGGGCCTCAACATGATGTCGCAGATGCTGGACCTGGACCTGGACGAGCAGGTGTCGGCGCTCTACACGCACGTGATGCCCAACGTCGTGGTGCCGTCGCTGGCGATCCGGCTGGACACGGCGCCGGGCCGGGGGGCGCGGGCGCTCTACGGCCCGCAGGGCACGCACCCCTGTACGTACGGATGCGCCTCGGGAGTTCCCGTCCTCGCGACGGGGGGAGGGGAACCCGGCCCGCGGGTGATCGCGGAGGTCGGTGCCGGAGCCGTCGCCGGAGCCTGACGGACCGGTGGCGCCGGCCGGCCCGGCCGGGCGCGCCCGCGCCTGAGGGCCGGGCGGAGGCCCCGGACGAGGGGACCCCGCGCGAGGGGGTGTCCCGTCCGGGGCTTCCGCATGTCCGGCGGTATGTCCGGGCCGCCGGTCCGGGCCACCGGTCCGGGCGGGGTCGGTCCGGGGGCGGCCCAGGGGGGCGGTTCGGGGTGGCTTCGGCGCGGGTTCGTCGCGGGTTCGGGGGCCGTTCGGGGGCGGTTCGGGAGAAGTTGGACAGGCGTAGGTTGCTAAAAAATCCTCCCCGGTATTATTTTTCACTGGCACGGCGTCGCCAACGCCGCCGCGTCCGGTCTGCTCTGGGGGAGAGAACTGTGGACATCGACGTACTCGGAGGGCTCCGCGTCAGCGAGAACGGTGTGCCCGTCGTGGCACCCACCCCGGCGGCCCGGCACGTGCTCGCCGTCCTCGCCGCCCACGCCAACCAGGTGGTTCCCGTGTCCGTACTGGCCGAGGAGCTGGCCGGCCGCGTGCCGCCCGAACACGCCCGGGCCGTCGCGCACTCCGCGGTGCGCGTCCTGCGCGACGGGCTGGCCGCCGCGCTGGACGCCGGGCCGCGCGCGGTGCGCACCGCCGACGGCGTCCTCCCGTCGGTGCCCGGTGGGTATCTTCTCGACACCGGCGGCGGCCGCTGCGACCTCGACGAGTTCGAGCGCGGCGCGGGCGCCGGCTACCGGGCCATGGCCCGGGGTGACTTCGAGACCGCGGTCCGCCGGCTGCGCGGCGCGCTGGACCTGTGGACCGGCCCGGCCTTCGCGGGGATCGAGGCGGGCGGCTGGCTCGGCGCCCGCATCGCGGCCCTGGAGGAGTCCCGGCTCGCCGTCCTCGGGCAGTGGGTGGAGGCCGGGCTCGCCCTGGGCCGCCACCGCGAGCTGCACACCGAACTCTCCGCGCTGCTCGCCCTGCACAACGGCCGCGAGAGGCTGGAGGAGCCGTACCTGGCGGCCCTGCGCCGGTCCGGTCGGCGCGTCGGGTCCCTGCGCCACCTGCACGCCCTGGCCGCCGCGCTCGACACGGACCACGACCGCGGCCCCGCGGCGGCCGTACGGGCCCTGCGCCGGGCCGTGCTGCTGGGCCCGGCCGGCGCCCAGTGCGCCTGAGGGCCGCCCGCGACCGCCCGGGTGCTCAGTCGAGGACCGCCGTGGCCTCGACCTCCACCAGGTGCTCGGGGACGTCCAGCGCCGCGACGCCCACCAGCGTGCCCGGCGGCACCGGGGTGCCGCCCAGCTTCGCGGCCGCGCGGGCGACCCCCTCCAGGAAGAGGGGCATCTTGTCGGGGGTCCAGTCGACGACGTAGACGGTCAGCTTCGCCACGTCGTCGAAGGAGCCGCCCGCGCCGTCCAGGGCGGTGCCGATGTTGAGGTAGCACTGCTCGACCTGGGCCGCGAGGTCGCCCTCGCCGACCGTCGCCCCCCGGGCGTCCCAGGCGACCTGCCCGGCGATGAAGACCAGCTTCGAGCCGGTCGCGATCGACACCTGCCGGTAGGCGCCGATCTCCGGCAGTCCCTCGGGGTTCACCAGGGTGATGGCCATGCTGTCCGCCTCCTTGTCGTGGTCACGGTTGCGGTCACCGTCGTGGTCACCGTCGTGGTCACTTGTGGTTACTCGGGAACCGTAGGAGAGTGCCCGCTGACATGGAAGAACGCACTTTTCGGTGACGGGGGAACCTTGTGGTGACCAAGCAGTTCAGCGGCTCGCCGGACGACGCGGACCTGACGCGCGCGGACTCGCTTGCGCGGGAGATCTTCTCGGACGTCGCCAACAAGTGGGCGTTCCTGATCATCGACGTGCTGGGCGAGCGGACACTGCGCTTCAGTGAGGTGCGGGACGAGATCGAGGGCATCAGCCACAAGATGCTCACCCAGAACCTGCGCATGCTGGAGCGCAACGGCCTGGCCGAGCGGAAGGTCCACCCCACCGTGCCGCCGCGGGTCGAGTACACCCTCACCGAGCCGGGCCGCGCCCTGCGCGAGACCGTCCACGGGATGTGCGACTGGACCCACCGGTACCTCGGTCGCATCGAGGCCGCCCGCCGCGGCTTCGGCGCCTGACGGGCGGAGGGCCAGGACGACCCCGTCGAGCCCGTCGAGACGGGTCCCGTCGTCGAGACGGACGCTCCGGGGGCCGCCGGACGGGCCGGGGCCGCCGGTGACCGCCACGGCGCGGGCGCGGTGCACCTCGACCGTGACGTGGGCGGGGGCGTCCCGCATCAGGTGCTCGAACGCGTCGCGCAGGTACGCGCCGTGCAGGGCTGCCGTGGGACGGGTGCCGGGGCCGAGGCGGCGGGCCTCGTCGAGCGTCCGCGGGTCGTGCTCGCCCTCTTCGGCCGAGGTGGCCAGGGACCGGGCCCACTCGTAGAGGTTCGGGCCGCACCCGGCCCGGTCGCGGGGTCCCGCGGCGGTGTCCGCGTCCGCGGCGGTGCCCGCGCGGACGCTGGTGTCCGTATCGGCGCCGGCGCCCCCGCCCGCCCCCGCGCCCGCTTCCGCGTAGACGGTGATCCGCGACGCGGCGGCGGCCATGCGCGGTGCGCTGCCGTGCCGGCCCGCGAACCGGACGGGGTCCCCGCCGGGGACGGCCGGGTCGACCACGTGGACGACCAGGGAGCGGTGGCGCGCGGGGCCGCGCTCCAGGGCGAGCAGCCGCACCAGGACCGGGAGGCCGCGGGAGCCCGCTCCGACCAGGCACAGCTCGGTGGGGGAGGGAGGGGTCATGCGGGGGCTCCGTTCCGCGGAGGGGCAGTGGGGCCGCGTGCGGCATCGCCGGAAGGGTGCTTTTCCGGTCGCGGTACCGTCAAAGGCGCGTCCGATGGTCCGTCAGGTCCGCGCTTACCGCGGGTACCGGAAGAGGTGATGGACTCGCCCGCCCGGGAGTGCCGACCGGTCCGGCCCGTCGCACAATCCGGACATGCGCACTCCCCTCGTCGACCGGTCCGGCACCGCGGTGGCCGCACCGTACGGCGGGTCGCCGGGTGGCGCGCCCCCGGCCGCATTGGTGCCCAACGGCACTTCCGGGAACGGCCATTCGCCGTCGTCCCGGTCGGCTGAACGCGGTGGGAGACCCCGGCCCGGCGCCGGGCGACGGCGTCCTGGACCGCCTTGCGGCCGAGGGCGTGCACGCCTGGCTGGACAGCACCGGACGGGCGGCCGGTCCGTACGCGGACCCCTGTCGCCCTCCGCTCGCGGCCGCCGGGATTCGCGGAGTGCGCGGGGTGCTGTGCGGCGTGGACACCGTCCTGGAGAGCCTGCTCCGTCCGGAACAAACGTACGGCAACCCCCGCCCCCGCCCGTGCCCCGGCCCCGGCGAGCCGGTCGAGGTGCTGCTCGCCGCGCAGGCCCGCGCGGCCTGCGACGTGCTGCTGCGCCGGTACGCCGCCGGCCGCGGGGCGGACGGGCTGGTCGCGGTGCCGCTCGCGCCCTGGCACCGGGGCGCCGACGCGCAGGTGGCGGCCGCCCGCGGGCTCGTGCGCCGCGTCGGGCGGCCCAACGTCCTGGTGGGCGTACGGGCCACCCCGGACGGTCTGGCCGCGGTCGTACGCTGCCTCGGCGAGGGGCTGGGGGTCTACTGCGGGCCGGTGTTCGGGGCCGCGGCCTACGAGGCCGTACTAGAGGCCTGGCTGACCGGTCTCGGCCGGGCGCACCGGGCGGGCCTGGACCTGGCCCGGATCGCCTTCGTCTCGGGGCCGCGGCTCACCGGCCCGCCGCAGGCCGCCGCCGACACGGCCCGGCTGCTGTACG
This sequence comes from Streptomyces sp. NPDC058619, assembly GCF_042717785.1. Classification (NCBI taxonomy): domain Bacteria; kingdom Bacillati; phylum Actinomycetota; class Actinomycetes; order Kitasatosporales; family Streptomycetaceae; genus Streptomyces; species Streptomyces sp. NPDC058619. The sequence continues at coordinate 98,798 of NZ_JBHXQN010000012.1, read as the reverse complement.
CCTGCGCCGACCTGCGGTACGACGACCCGCGCTGGCCCGCCCTGGTCGCGGCGGGCGCCCGCCCGCACCGGCTGCTGTGGACGGGGTTCGACCCGGCGACGGCGGCCGCCGTCGTACCGGGCCTCGTGGGCTGGGGCACCGGAGTGGCGCTGTCCGGCGCCGCGCTGGCCGCCGTCGTACGGGACGCGGTGCTGCGGGGGGAGACGCTGGGCGGCGCGGGCCCGGACGCGCCCCGCGAACTGGCGCTGGCCCGGCGGGCCGTGGCCGTGGCCGAGGCGACCGGGGCGGCGGCCCGCGACGAGCGGCGGCGGGCCGCCGTGTGGTCGCGGGCCCGTGCGCTGGCCGCCCGGCGGATCAGGACCGCGGCAGGGTCGTCGCCCGCGCAGCCGTCCGGGGGCCCGCCGTACGCGGAGCTCCGTCCCGGCGCGGAACCGGCGCCGCGGCCACGGTGATCTCGAACAGCAGGTGCTCTCCCGTCCCGACGCCCGCCCGGACCCGGCGGCTGCGTGACGCTCCCTATCCCCGTGGCGTCTCGCGCCCCTCGTTCCGTACCGGGGGCCGGCCTTCCGGCTGCCTCCGGACGGCGAGAAGGTGACCCGGCGACACTCCTGACGGCCGCGGCGGTTGCGGGACCACCCCGCGGCCGTCTTGAGGCGACCGGGCGGCCGCCCCGAGGCCGCGGGGGGTCCGCTTGACCCCTCGCCACCCGGAACCTAGGTTCGGGGTCATCTGGCCTGAAAGCACTGGTCAGCCGGGGGGAGACAGAGATGGATCGGGACATAGGCGCCGCTGTCGGACCGGGGGGCGGCGGGCCGCTGGCCGTGCTGGAGCTGCTCGCGCGGGACGCTCCGCAGGCCCGGTTCGACGCCCTGATGGACGAGGCCCGCAGGTCGGGCGCGGACGGGGCGGAGCTCGCCGGGCTGACCCGGGCGCTGGAGCTGGCGCGTGCGGTACGGACCGGCGGCGGCGCGGCCGCCGGCGCCGCGGCGGGCACCGGCACCGGCACCGCGGCCGCGCAGCGGGGGTCCGGCCGGCAGGAGGAGCCCGGCCGTCAGGAGGAGCCCGGCCGTCACGAGGAGCCCGGCCGTCAGGAGGAGAGCAGGCGTCAGCGGCAGGCGGCGCACACCGCGTTGGCGGACACCGCGCACGACCTCACCGCCCCGTACGACCTCGACGCCCTGCTGCGGGTCGTCATCCGCCGGGCGAGCCGGCTGCTCGGCTTCGACGTGGCCTGGGTGTCCCTGGACCGCCCGGACGGCACCGCGTACGTACGGATCTCCGAGGGCGGGACCACCGCGCTCAGCGCCGGCCTGGACCTGGGCGCCCGTACGGGTCTGGGCGGCATGGCGCAGGTCCGGCGCGCGCCGGTGTGGACCGCCGACTACCCGGCCGACGGGGCCGTCCCGCGCGGGCCCGCCGTCGACGAGGCGGTCCGGGCCGAGGGACTGCGCGCGGTCGTCGCGGTACCGCTGCGGGCCGGGGACTCGACCCTGGGCGCCCTGTACGGGGCCGCCCGCACCGTGCGCCGCTTCACCCCGGACGAGACCGGGCTGCTGCTGTCCCTCGCGGACCTGGCGGCCGTCGCCGTCGACCGGGCCGGGCGGCTGGAGCGGGCCCGTGCGGAGGTCGGGGAGCTGGAGCGGTTCGGGTCCCGCACCAACACCGCGCTGACCCGGGTCCGTTACCTGTGGGAGTGCCACGCCCGGCTGGCCGGGCTGGTGCTGGACGGGGCGGGCCTGTCGACGCTGGCCCGGGCCACCGCGGACGCGCTCGACGGCGTCCTGCAGGTGCGCGACCCCGGTGGCCGCCCGCTGGTCTCCACCGGGCCGCTGCCCGCGGCCCTCGACGAGGAGGCCGTGGCCAGGGCGGCGCTGGTGGTGCACACCGACCGGCGGCCGGTGGAACTGCCCGGCGACGTGTGGCTGGCCCCGGTACTGGCCGGCGCCGAGGACCTCGGGGTCCTCGTGCTGCACGCCTCGGCTCCGCTCACGGCCGAGGACGTACGGCTGCTGCAGATGGCCGCGCAGACGGTCGCCGCGCTGGTCCTGATCCAGCGCGGTACGGCGGCCGCCGAGGGCCCGGTCCACGAGGAGCTCCTCCAGGACCTGCTGGACCGGAGCGGCCGCTCCGACCGGTCCGACCGGCACCTGCTGGAGCGCACCCGGCGCCTGGGCGTGGAACTGGAGCAGCCCCACGTGGTCGTGGTGGCCCGGCCCGAGGGCGGTGAGCTGGGCAGGGCGGTGGCGTGGGCGTCCTCGTACGCGTACCGGGTGAACGGCCTCAAGGGCGTGCGCCGCGGCTGCATCGTGCTGGTGCTGCCCGGCTCCGACGCCTCGGCCGCCGCCCGGCAGGTCTCGGCCGAGCTGTCGCCGATGCTCGGGCACCCGGTGTCCACCGGGGCGGCCGGTCCCTCGGCGGGCGCGGGCGAGGTGGCCCGGGTGTACGCGGAGGCCGTGCGCTGCCTGGACGCCCTGACCGCGCTGGACGGTGCCGGGGGTACCGCCTCGCTCAGCGAACTGGGCTTCCTCGGGCTGCTGTTGTCCACCGACCACGACGTGGACGCGTTCATCGAATCGACCGTCGGGCCGGTCCTCGCGTACGACGCGACCCGCTTCACGGAGCTGACGCGCACCCTGGAGGCGTACTTCGACTCGGGTGGCAGCCCCACCCACGCCGCCGAGGCCCTGCACGTTCACGCCAACACCGTCTCCCGCCGCCTGGACCGGATCGCCGAACTGCTCGGCCCCCTGTGGCAGAAGCCCGACCGCGCCCTGGAGATCCAGATGGCGCTGCGGCTGCGCAAGGCCCGCGGGGTGCTGCACGACCGGCGTACGGAGGCGGACCGGCAGCGGACGGGCCCGGCGTAGGGCGCGGGCCCCCGGCGGCGGCGGTTCCCGGCGTACGGTTCCCGGCGTACGGTCCCCGCCGAGCGGACACCGCCGGTGCGGGCGGGTCAGCGGAGCGGCCGCACCGGGTACGGCTGCTGCCGCTGCCGCTGCCGCTCCTGCCCGGCCAGCGCGTGGGCGGCGTGGGCGACGGAGGCCATGGTGACGTGGCGGTGCCAGCCGTGGAGGGAACGGCCGGCGTAGTCGCGCAGGCCCACTTCCCGGCCGGAGTTCTGGGCGCAGTGCGCGACGCGGCGGGCCTGCTTGGTCATCCGCAGCAGCGGTCCCACGGGCGGCCGGGTCAGGTCGGTGATCCACAGCTGGGACGGCAGCCTGCGCGGGTCGGTCCACTCGCCGATCAGCAGCAGCTGCCGGCGGCGGGCCGGCGACGGGTCGGGCATCATCACGCGGACCGCCGCGGCCAGCGTGCTGCGGTGCGCCGGGGAACCCGCCGGGTCGGGCCATTCGACGGGCATACGCAGGCCCTTGACGGACTGGAGGAGGTCCACGGCGCTGAGGGCGCCGGAGCCGTAGCCGGGCAGCGAGGGGTCGGTGACCAGGAGCCTGGCGGCCGGGCTGATCCGGGCGATGACGGGCATGCGGGCCTCGGCGAAGCGGTTCATGGTCAGCCGGGTGCCGATGTCCCGGATGTCGAGGACCACGGGGCGGACGGGCAGTCCGCTGCTCCGGACGGTCTCGAAGACGCCGAGGGCGGCGCACTCCTCGTACGGGACGGCGTGCGCGGGCGCGTCCTCGGCGGCGGTGGGCCGGGCGGTGTTGGCCCGTACCCCCGCGGGGCCCTCGGCGTCGGGCAGGAACAGCCGCCAGCCGACGGGGGTGGCCACCTCGGGCGAGGTGAACCAGGTGCCGAAGGCCTGCTGTCCGCGGAACATCTGCCCCTGGTGCGGGTCGAAGCGGTGGCCCGCGCCCACCGAGTGCTCGCCGCCCTTGGGGATGGCCATCGGCTGGGCGACCCATGCGGCGAGCGGGCCGTTGGCCGCGAGCCGGCGGATCAGCGCCGTGCGGATCGGCTCCCAGTCCCAGGTGGAGCTGGAGATGAAGTGGTGCAGGCTCTGCTCCGCGGCGGGCCCCCCGACCTGTGCGGCGATGCCGCGGATCGACTTGCGTCCGCTGGTGGTGAGCAGGCCCCGTACGTACTGGAGGCCCTTCTCCCGCTGGTCCCGGCGACGGAGCGAGGCGAACACCGTGGTGCACAGGTCCTCGGTCACCTCGTCGAGCGGGTCGCGCCGGCCGCGCACCGTGCCGGCGCGGCCCCCCTGCCCCTGCGCCCCCGCGGCGGTTCCTTTCTTCCGGACGATGGTGTTCATGACGGTGGTCACGACTTTGCCCCCCTTGGCTGAGTCTGCTGCGGTCCCACCGTCCACCGGCGGCCCGGTGGCGGGGGAGGTGTTCCGGCCACCGGGCTCGGGCCGGGGGGTGGTGTCCCGCCACCACCCCCGGGGCGGGGAGGGCCTCCGGCGGGGGTGGACGGGCCGGTGTGCCGCCGACGCGGTGGCCGGACCACCGCGGAGGTGACATACGGGGGGTTCGGACGTTGTCCGCGGGGAGCGGGGGCCCGAGGATCGCGGTACGTGACACGTCGGCCGATCGCCATGCCATGCCGTGCCGTGCACGAACAGCGGGAGGACTTCCTTGAGCACGATCCGGGAGCGGGGCCGCCGTCGGGCGCAGGGCCGGGCGCCGCGGCCGGCCCGCGGGCCGCGGCGATGAGCCCGCACGGCGCGGGCGGCGCGGGCACCACGCGCGGGGCGGGCGGCGCGGGCAGCGCGCGCGGCGCGGGCAGTACGGGCGCCACGCGCGGCACGGGCACCACGCGCGGCGCGGGGACCGTGGGCGCCCCGGGCGCCCCGGGCGTCCACGGCAGTGCGCGCAGGGCGCTCGCGGCCATCATCGAGGGCGTCCGCGCGGACCTGACCGTACGTCAACTGCGGGTGCCGCTCGGCGACCTGAAGAGCCTGGCCGCCGTCGGCCCGCCGCCCATCGACGCGGTGGCCGCCCTGCGGCGGCCCGGGGGCGTCCAGGTCATCGCCGAGATCAAGCGCGCCAGCCCGTCCGCGGGACCGCTCGCCGGCGTCCCCGACCCGGCAGCGCTGGCCGCCGAGTACGAGGCGGGCGGCGCCGCGATGGTCAGCGTCCTCACCGAGGAGCGCCGCTTCCGCGGCTGCCTGGCCGACCTCGACGCGGTCCGTGCGCGGGTCTCCGTACCGGTCCTGCGCAAGGACTTCGTCGTCACCCCGTACCAGCTGTGGGAGGCCCGCGCCCACCAGGCCGACCTCGCGCTGCTGATCGCGGCGGCGCTGCCCCGGGCCGACCTGGCCGTGCTGGTCCGGCTCGCCGAGGACATCGGGCTGACCCCGTTGGTCGAGGTCCGCACCGAGGAGGAGGTGGCCCGCGCGGTCGCCGCCGGAGCCCGCCTGACCGTGGTCAACGCCCGTGACCCGCGCACCCTGGAGGTGGACCGCCGGACCTTCGCGAAGCTCGCCGCCGCGATCCCCGACGACGTCGTGCGGATCGCCGAGTCGGGGATCCGCGACGCCGGGGACGTAGCCGCGTACGCGGCCGAGGGCGCGGACGCCGTCCTGGTCGGCGAGGCGCTGGTGACCGCCCGCGCCCCCCGCCGTGCGGTGGCCGCCCTGGTCGCCGCGGGCGCCCGCCGCCGCCCGGCCCCCCGCGCTCCCCGCTGACCGACCCGGTCGGCGGTACGTCCCCGTACGCGTTCCGCCAGACTGTGCGCATGTCCATTCACCAGAACCTCCTCGGGGGCCCCGCCCCCACCCACCTCCCCGACGAGCCGGGCCGCGAGGCCATCGCCGCCGGGACCCCCGCCGTCGAGGTGGCGGCCGCGCACCCCACCTCCTCGCTCGCCTGGGCGGTCCTCGCCGACGAGGCGTTCGCCGCGGGCAACACCGTCGAGTCGTACGCCTACGCCCGCACCGGCTACCACCGCGGCCTCGACGCCCTGCGCCGTGCCGGCTGGAAGGGCCACGGCCCGGTCCCGTGGGAGCACGAGCCGAACCGCGGCTTCCTGCGCGCCCTGGGCGCCCTGTCCCGCGCGGCCGGGGCGATCGGCGAGAAGGAGGAGTACGAGCGCTGCTCGACCTTCCTGCGCGACTCCTCCCCGACGGCGGCGGACGCCCTGGGCGCCTGAGCGTCCGACAGCGGGTCGCATGCGTCCGACAGCGGGTCGGCGGCGGTCGGAAGCACTCGGCGGCGAGGCGGGTGGCGCGGGCACGTTCATGTGACCTGCGTCACTCCCCGCTGGAGCGCCGCCGCGGGCGCGTCCTATGATGCGGGCAGGGGACCGGGGCTCCACTCACCCAACGGAAGGAGCGGACCGCTACCCGGAAGCACGTGTCGAGGAGACAGCGATGTCGAAAACCCTTGATGCCTCCGGAGCCGGTTCGGACACCCCGAACCTCGACTTCGACGGCACCACCCCGTACGAGGACTACGTCCAGGCGGACGTCCTCACCCACCTCCAGCACCTGCGCTCGGACGACCCCGGCGAGATGGTCTTCCTGGTCACCACCCAGGTCATGGAGCTGTGGTTCACGGTCATCGTCCACGAGTGGGAGACCGCCGCGAAGGCCGTCCGCGAGGACCGGCTGCCGGTCGCGATGGACGCGCTGAAACGATCCCTCCGCGAGCTGGAGGCCCTCAACGCCTCCTGGCGCCCGCTCGCCCAGCTCACCCCCGGGCAGTTCAACGCCTACCGCTCCGCCCTGGGCGAGGGCTCCGGCTTCCAGTCGGCGATGTACCGCCGGATGGAGTTCCTGCTCGGCGACAAGTCCGCCTCCATGCTGGTCCCGCACCGCGGCGCCCCGCGCGTCCACGCGGAGCTGGAGAAGGCCCTGCACGAGCCCAGCCTGTACGACGAGGTCCTGCGCCTCCTGGCCCGCCGCGGCCTCGCGGTCCCGTCCGCCGTCCTGGACCGCGACCTCTCGCAGCGCTACGAGCCCTCGGCCGAGGTCGAGGCCGTCTGGACGGCCCTGTACGCCGACCCCGACGCCCACCCGGACCTGCACCGCCTCGGCGAGGTCATGACGGACGTCGCCGAACTGGTCTGGCGCTGGCGCAACGACCACCTGGTGGCGACCCGCCGCGCGATGGGGGCGAAGACCGGCACGGGCGGCTCCGCCGGGGTGACCTGGCTGGAGAAGCGCGCGACGAAGAACGTCTTCCCGGAACTCTGGACGGCGCGCAGCCATGTCTGAGCCGACGGCCTCCCAGGCCCCCGCCCGCGTGGCCTCCGCCACCGCACCCGCCGCATCCGCTCCGGCTCCCCTCCCGGGGGACCTGGCGGCCCGCGCCGCGCTGCTGGACACCGCCGACGAGCTCGGCAAGCTCCGGGACCGCTTCACCCTCCCCGACGGCCTCGTGTACCTGGACGGCAACTCCCTCGGAGCCCTGCCGTCCGCGGTGCCGGGGGCGTTGGCGGACGTCGCCCGGCGGCAGTGGGGCGAGCTCCTCATCCGCTCCTGGGACGACTCCGACTGGTGGACCGCGCCCGAGCGGATCGGCGACAAGCTCGCCCCGCTCATCGGCGCGGCCCCCGGCCAGGTGGTGGTCGGCGACTCCACCAGCGTCAACCTCTTCAAGGCCCTCGTCGGCGCGGCCCGCCTCGCCGCCCCCGGCCGCACCACCCTGCTGGTCGACGCCGCCACCTTCCCCACCGACGGCTACATCGCCGCCTCGGCGGCCCGGATGACCGGCCTGACGGTCACCCCGGTGGACCCCACGCACGCGGCGGAGGCGATGGACGCGGACACCGCCGTCGTCCTCCTCAACCACGTCGACTACCGCACCGGGCGGCTCCACGACCTGGCCGCGCTGACCGCGGCGGCCCGTGCCGCCGGGGCCGTCGTCGTCTGGGACCTGTGCCACTCCGCGGGCGCCCTGCCCGTCGGCCTCGACGAGAACGCCGTGGACCTGGCGGTCGGCTGTACGTACAAGTACCTCAACGGGGGCCCCGGTTCCCCCGCGTACCTCTACATCGCCGAACGCCACCAGGCCGCCTTCGACTCCCCGCTCCCCGGCTGGACCGGGCACGCCGACCCCTTCGCCATGACCCCGGGGTACGCCCCGGCCGCCGGCGCGCGGCGCGGCCGGGTCGGCACCCCGGACATCCTGTCCATGCTGGCCCTGGAGTCGGCGCTCGACGTCTGGGACGGGGTCTGCGTCGAGGCGGTGCGGGCCAAGTCCCTCGCCCTGAGCGACTTCTTCCTCGAATGCGTGGCGGCGTACGTCCCGAGCGGCCGGGTCGAGTCGGTCACCCCGGTCCGGCACGCCCACCGCGGCAGCCAGGTGTCCCTGCGCGCCGACAACGCCCGCGAGATCATGGCGGAGCTCATCTCCCGCGACGTCATCGGGGACTTCCGCGGTCCCGACCTCCTGCGCTTCGGCTTCACCCCGCTCTACGTCGGATTCGCCGACGTCGAGCGTGCCGCGCGCACCCTGGGTCACATTTTCGGGTGACCCGGTAGCGAAACGTCACCTCACGCGGCGGGCGGGGCTACGGCTCCGCCCGCCGTCGTACATCCCCGCCCCCGCACGGAACGCGCCGTTCCAGACTGATACGGTCCCGCTCTGCCGGAACACCGAAACATCTGTCCCCGCTGCCCCACGCGTTACCGAGAGGTTGAGCCGATGACGGACCCCGCCGCAGTGGAACGGGACGCCGCCGAGGCCGCCTCGGCCTTCGCCCACCCGCCCGTCGCGCCGGACACGACCGCCGCGTACGGGGACCACCCCGACCAGGTCGTCGACTTCTACGCCCCGCGCGGCGCGGCCCGCAGCCCGGTCCCGCTGGTGGTGCTCCTGCACGGCGGCGCCTGGCGGGCCCCGTACGACCGGCAGCACGTCACCCCCTTCGCCGGCTTCCTGGCCCGGCGCGGCTTCGCCGTGGCCAACGTCGAGTACCGGCGCGGCAGCCCGGTCCCGCACCAGAACGCCGACGGCCCCGTCGCGGGGCGCTGGCCCGAGACCTTCGACGACGTCGCCGCCGCGCTGGACGCCCTCCCGGCCCTCGCGGCGGCCGCCCTCCCGGACGCCGACGTCCGCCGTACGGTCGTCACCGGCCACTCGGCCGGCGGCCACCTCGCGCTGTGGGCCGCGGCCCGGCACGTCCTGCCGGCGGGGTCGCCGTGGAGGCTGCCTTCGGCGCCGATGCTGCGCGGCGTGGTGGCGCTGGCCCCCATCGCGGACTTCGCGGTGGCGGAGAAGCTGGGGGTGTGCGGGGGCGCGAGCGCGCAACTGCTGGGCGGGCTCGAACACTTCGCGGAACGGCTGCCGTACGCGGACCCCTCGGCCCTGCTGCCGACCGGGATCGCCACGGCGGTGGTCCAGGGCCGGGACGACATCGTGGTCCCGGAGCGGGTGGCGGAGTCGTACGTGGCCGCGGCGGCCCGGGCGGGCGAGCTGGTCGGGCTGACGCTGCTGGACGGCGTCGGTCACTTCCCGCTGATCGACCCGGCGGCGGACGCGTGCGCGGTGGTCTTGGAGGAGATCGCGCAATTGGCCTGGTAGAGCCCGGCCGCGCGGTGCAGCAGCAGGGCGTGCACGAGCCGGCTGCCGGGCGGATAGATCCGGCCCGGGGCGCACACCGTCCACCCCGGCTATGTACTCTGTGGCTCGCTTTCGTTCCTGATCGCGTTCAAAACAAAACTGGGGGGGCCGGTGCGTAGTCGCCGTCTCGTAATATCCGCCGCCGCCGTCATCGCGGCCGGTGCAAGCTTCATACCGGGTGCGGCCCACGCTGCCGAGCCCGTCGCGCCGCCCGTGTCGGCGCCCGACGTCGACCTCACCGAGGCCGGTGCGTCGAACTTCAAGACCGTCACGAGCCCCGCCGAGCGCTCGGTCCGCACGGTCCTGCCGGCCGCCAAGCAGAACAAGGCCGCCGCCACCGCGCAGGCGAACGACGTCGCGGCGGGCAACCCGAACCTCGCGGCGGTGCTGCACGCCGAGAGCACCACCGCGCACGGGATGGAGCTCACGACCGACCTCATCAGCGAGTACGTCTCGCTCAGCGTGGCCGTCGAGTGGGGCGACGGGACCAAGGACATCCTCGGGAGAAACGGCTCCGGCCCGCTGTCGTTCAAGCACACCTACGCGGAGCTCGGCGAGTACAACATCAAGGTCACGGTGACCGACTCCGCGAACGGCATCGCGGTCGTCAACGAGCTCCCGTTCGGGACCGCCGGTTCGGACTTCACCCCGTACGCCCCCACCCGCATCCTGGACACCCGCTTCGGGACCGGGGCGGCCCAGGCCAAGGTCGCGCCCTCCGGCACGGTCCGGGTCAAGGTCGGCGGCAACGGCGGCATTCCGGCGGGCGTGACCGCGGTCGTCCTCAACGTGACGGTCACCAACCCCACCAACTCGGGGTTCGTCACGGTCTTCCCCGAAGGCCGGGAGCGTCCGGCGACGTCGAACGTGAACTACGAGGCCGGTCAGACCGTGCCGAACCAGGTCATCGTGCCGGTCGGCAAGAACGGCTACGTCGACCTCTACAACGGCAGCTGGGGCGGGAGCCCGGTCGACCTGATCGCCGATGTCACCGGCTACTTCACCCCGAAGGCGTCCAGCGGGTACACCTCGATGACCCCGGTCCGGTTCGTCGACACCCGTGAGGGCCTCGGCACCTCCAGGGGCCAGCTGGGTGGGCAGAAGAGCTTCAGCACCCAGATCAGCGGCCTGCGCGGCGTGCCCGCGGGCGTGAAGGCCGTGGCGCTGAACGTGACCGTGACCGCTCCGCAGCAGTACGGCCACCTGACCGTGTACCCGGGCGGCCAGGCGGCCCCGGACACCTCCAGCCTGAACTTCAGCGCCGGTCAGACCATCGCCAACTCGGTGATCGTGCCGGTCGGTTCCGACGGCAGGATCAGCGTCCGCAACGGTGCCTGGGGCGGGGCCGACGTCATCGTCGACGTGGTCGGCTACTACAGCCCGGACAGCAAGGGCTCGTTCATGCCCGTCACGCCGTTCCGGCGACTGGACACCCGTGAACCCTCGGACCCGTATTACGGTGCGCTTCCCGGCGGCTACTACCAGCCCGTGGAGTTCTCCCCGCTGCCGGAGGAGGACGGCGTGTCGGGCTACGTGCTGAACACGACGGTCACCAACACCGCCAACACCGGTTACCTCGCGGTCGCCCCGGACCCGAACTCGCTCGCGGACTACGAGAACGAAACCGCCGAGATCGTGGACCCGCCCGGATCCTCGTCCCTGAACTGGACGAAGGGCAAGACCGTCCCGAACCTGGTCCAGGCGAGCTCCGGAGAGAACGGCATCGTCGACTTCTTCAACCAGAGCTGGGAGGAGTGGGCGAGCACCGACCTGATCGTCGACGTCTTCGGCTACTACGAGACCAACTGATCACCCGGTAAACGGGTCGACGGTTTACTGTCCACCGCCTCCCCCGTCCCTCTGTACGCTGTCCGTGATGTAGATCATGAGCACGTTCAAAAATGGGGGGGACCGGTGCGCAGTCGCCGTCTCGTAATATCCGCTGCCTTCGTCGCCGCCGGTGTCGGCCTGGTGCCTGTCACGGCCCACGCCGCCGACCCGGTGGCGACGAAGGCGTCCGCGGTGGCCAAGGCCGCCGCGTCCGACGCCCACACGTACACCAGTCCCGCGGACCGTTCCGTCCGCAAGGGCCTGTCGACCGCTCAGCCCAAGACCACGGGCAACCCGGACCTCAAGGTCGCCCTGGAGGGCCAGGGCTACAGCGCACACAACGTGATGCTGGAGACGAAGATCCAGAGCGTGGACACCGCGCTCGACGTCACCATCGCGTGGGGTGACGGGACGTCGGACAAGGTCAGCGCGAAGGGCGCCGAACCGCTCTACCGGGACCACGCGTACGCCGAGGTCGGTTCGTACGTCGTCAAGGTCACGGTGAAGGACACCGCGAACGGCGTCGAGGTCTCCAACGAGCTCGCGCTGGTGACCGCCGGTTCGGAGTTCACCCCGTACGCTCCCACCCGCATCCTGGACACCCGCTTCGGGACGGGGGCGGCCCAGGCGAAGGTGGCTCCCTCCGGCACGGTCCGGGTCAAGGTCGGCGGCAACGGCGGCATTCCGGCGGGCGTGAGCGCGGTCGTCCTCAACGTGACGGTCACCAACCCCACCGACTCGGGGTTCGTCACGGTCTTCCCCGAAGGCCGGGAGCGTCCGGCGACGTCGAACGTGAACTACGAGGCCGGTCAGACCGTGCCGAACCAGGTCATCGTGCCGGTCGGCAAGAACGGCTACGTCGACCTCTACAACGGCAGCTGGGGCGGGAGCCCGGTCGATCTGATCGCCGACGTCACCGGCTACTTCACGCCCAAACCGGCCAGCGGCTACAAGTCCCTGGAGCCGGTCCGGTTCGTCGACACCCGTGAGGGTCTCGGGGCGGCCAAGGGTCAGCTGGCGGGGCAGAAGGGCTTCAGCACCCAGATCAGCGGACTGCGCGGCGTGCCCGCGGGCGTGAAGGCCGTGGCGCTCAACGTGACCGTCACCGACCCTAAGGGACTCGGCCACCTGACCGTCTTCCCGGGCGGCGGGACGCTCCCGAACGCGTCCAACCTGAACTTCACGGCCGGGCAGACCATCGCCAACTCGGTGATCGTTCCGGTCGGCTCCGACGGCAGGATCAGCGTCTTCAACGGTGCCTGGGCCCCGACGGACGTCGTCGTCGACGTCGTCGGTTTCTACAGCCCGGCCAACAAGGCGGCCTTCAGGCCGTCCGAGCCGTTCCGGACGATCGATACCCGGGACCCCGACAACTGGCCCGAGGGGAAGGTGCCGGCCCGCGGGTACATCAGCCAGCTCTACCCGGAGCCGGAGGGCCTGGAGGCATCCGTCTTCAACGTGACCGTCACCAACACGACGGGCTCCGGCTTCCTCTCGGTCGCCCCTGACCCGAACGCCTGGGGTCCGCCGGCGCCGGCTCCGGCGCGTCCGGGCTCCTCGACGCTGAACTGGACGGCGGGCAAGACCGTCCCGAACCTGGTCCAGGCGAGCGACGGCGAGCGCGGCGGAATCAACTTCTGGAACCAGGGCTGGAGCGACGTCGACCTCGTCGTCGACTCGTTCGGCTTCTACGAGACGAACTGACCGCATACGGACACCGGTGCGTTCGGAGGGGCGGCGCGCGAGCGTGCCGCCCCTCCGGCGTTCCTGGCCCCTCGGGCATCCGGAGCTCCCCGGAGCGGGTACGCCGAAGGGGCGGTGCCCGCGTGGCGCACCGCCCCTTCCGCGTACTGCCCGTGTACTGACCGCGGACCGCCTAGAGGAACGAGTTGATCTCGATCGTCTCGGTCCGGCCCGGGCCGACGCCGATCGCGGAGATCGGGGCGCCCGACATCTCCTCCAGGGCCTTGACGTACGCCTGGGCGTTCGCCGGGAGGTCCTCGAAGGTCTTGGCCTTGGTGATGTCCTCGGACCAGCCGGGGAGGTATTCGTAGATCGGCTTCGCGTGGTGGAAGTCGGTCTGCGAGTACGGAAGCTCCTCGACGCGCTTGCCGTCGATCTCGTACGCGACGCACACCGGGATCTGCTCCCAGCCGGTCAGCACGTCCAGCTTGGTGAGGAAGAAGTCCGTCAGACCGTTCACGCGGGTCGCGTAGCGGGCGATCGGCGCGTCGAACCAGCCGCAGCGACGGTCGCGGCCGGTGGTCACACCGCGCTCGCCGCCGATGCGGCGCAGGTCCTCGCCGTCCTTGTCGAACAGCTCGGTCGGGAACGGGCCGGCGCCGACGCGGGTCGTGTAGGCCTTGAGGATGCCGATGACGCGGCTGATCTTCGTCGGGCCCACGCCGGTGCCGGTGCAGGCGCCGCCGGCGGTCGGGTTCGAGGAGGTGACGAAGGGGTACGTGCCGTGGTCGACGTCGAGCAGGGTGCCCTGGCCGCCCTCGAAGAGCACGACCTTGTTCTCGTCGAGCGCGTTGTTGAGGATCAGGGTGGTGTCGGCGACGTAGCCCTTGATCTGCTCCGCGTACTGGAGCATCTCCTCGACGATCGCCTCCGCCTCGATCGCGCGGCGGTTGTACACCTTCGCGAGGAGCTGGTTCTTGCCCTCCAGCGCCGCTTCGACCTTCTGGGTGAGGATGGACTCGTCGTACAGGTCCTGGACGCGGATGCCGACGCGGTTGATCTTGTCCGCGTACGTCGGGCCGATGCCGCGGCCGGTCGTACCGATCTTGCGCTTGCCGAGGAAGCGCTCGCCGACCTTGTCGAGGGTGACGTTGTACGGCGTGATCAGGTGCGCGTTACCGCTGATCAGCAACTTGGAGGTATCGATGCCGCGCTCGTTCAGGCCGCGCAGCTCGGAGAGCAGGACGGCCGGGTCGACGACGACGCCGTTGCCGATGACAGGGGTGCATCCGGGGGAGAGGATGCCGGAGGGGAGAAGGTGCAGTGCGTACTTCTGGTCGCCCACGACGACCGTGTGGCCGGCATTGTTGCCACCCTGGTAGCGCACTACATAGTCAACGGATCCACCGAGCAGGTCGGTGGCCTTTCCCTTGCCCTCGTCACCCCACTGAGCTCCGAGCAGCACAAGAGCGGGCACAGGCGTACACCTCTTCCGGATGGGGCATGTCCAAGGTCAGGGGGCGTACGACGATGTACACCGCAGGCTGAGCCGTCGGACCGGTACCCCGGAATAGACGAAGGCCCTGGCGCAATAGCGCAAGGGCCTCTTGCACAAAGATGCTACCCGAGGAAGGACCGAGGTGTCGGCTCCAGAGCCCACCATGAGCCATGCGGGCGCGCCGATAGGCGCCCTGCTGGTGCTCGTCGACCCGGTCGCCCGCCGTCTTGACGGCGAGTCCGTGCGGATCGCGAAAGATGTGTTGTCAGCGGGAGCGGCGGCGAAAATCTGCCTTCCGGATTCGCAGGAGGAGTTTGCGCGGGCCCTCGCCCGCCGGGGTCATCGGCAGCCGGTGATCGTGGGCGACGACCGGGCGCTGGTGCGTGCCGTCGGGCTGCTGCACCGCGAGCGGGCGCTGGCCGGAGGTGCCGTGTCGCTGATTCCGGTGGGTCAGGCGGCCAATCTGGGGCTGTCCCGGTCGCTCGGCGTGCCCCAGTCGGCCGTCACGGCGGCGCGGGCGGTGCTCGACGGGTCGGTGCGCATGTGCGACCTGCTGGTCGACGACAGCGACGGGGTGGTGCTGGGCGCGCTGCGGATCCCGCCGCTGCGGGCGGGCGCGTCCGGCGCGGCGTCCGGGGCCGGTGCCGGGTCTGGGTCCGGGTCCGGGCCGTCGGTGTGGAGCGCGTACAGGTCGCTGGTGCGGTCGCTGGTCCGCCCGGTGGGCGCCGGGGGCCCGGCGCCGCGCCGGCTGCGGGTGGAGGCCGACGGGGTGGTGCTGGTGGACGTGGACCGCCTGGTGGCGGAGGTCTCGGTGTCCACGCGGGACGACGGCGGTCTCGCGGAGGTCGCGGTGCGGACGGCCGGCGGCGTCTCGGGGGCGGGTCCGGCCGCGGTGGTGCGGGCCCGGGCCAAGACGGTGACGGTGTCGGGCCCCGACTTCCGCTACCGCGCCGACGCGGCCGTGGCGGGCCCGGTGCGCCGCCGTACGTGGACCCTGCACCCGGCGGCCTGGGCGCTCACCCGGCCCAGCTGACGCGGGGGCACCGGGGGCGGCCGCATCGTCGGGGGTGCCCCCGGTTCCGGACGTGCCCGCGGCGCCGGGGGCGCGGCGGCGCGGGCGCCGCGGGCCGCGGGGGGCCCCGGTGGGCCCGCCAGCGGTGTATCGGGCCCAGCATCTCGCCCTCTGGGCGGGCGGCCACCTCGCGGTGGCCTTCGGCGGCTCGGTGCTGATCCTGGTGCTGGCCGGGCTCGGCCCGGGTGCCGGGCCGGCCCGGGCGCCCTGCGCCGCCGCGACATGATCACTTAGGGAGCCGCGCCCGCCGCCCGCCCTCGGGGGGCGCGCGGCGGTCAGAACGCGACGATCAGCTCGTCCAGCCCCCGGATGACGTACCCGTCCCGCCACCGCGGCTCCTTCACGAGCCGCAAGGGCGGGACCCCGGGGGCCAGCAGCGCCCCGAAGGACGCTTCCAACTCCCGCCGCGCCAGGGGCGCTCCGAGGCAGTAGTGGATTCCGGCGCCGAAGGTCAGGTGCGGATTGTCGGCCCGAGCGAGGTCCAGTACGTCGGGGTCGGCGAACCGCGCGGGGTCCCGGTTGGCCGAGCCGAAGAGCAGCGCCACCTCGGCCCCGCGGGGGATGACGGTGTCACCGATCTCGATGTCGTCGAGCACCCAGCGTTCGAACATTTGTAGGGGTGTGTCGAATCGCATCAGTTCATCCACAGCTGTGGACAAGTATTTGGACGCCGCGTCCTCGGGGTGCGGATGCGCCCGGAGCTCCGCGAGCTGCTCCGGGTGCCGCAGCAGCGTCCACCAGCCGTTCGCGGTGGTGTTGACGGTCGCTTCGTGCCCGGCGTTCAGCAGGAGGACGCAGGTGGAGATCATCTCCTGCTCGCTGAGCCGGCCGTCCTCATCGTGGGCGGCGATCAAGCCGGAGATCAAATCCTCCCCGGGGCGGGCGCGCCGATCGGCGATCAGTGCCCGCAGGTACGCGCTGAACTCCACGCTCGCCCGTACCGCGCGCCGCGCCGTCTCCTCGTCCGGCCGCAGCTCGAACATCCCGCAGATGTCCGCCGACCAGGGCCGCAGCAGACCCCGGTCCGCCTCCGGGATGCCGAGCAACTCGGCGATCACCGCCACCGGCAGCGGTTCGGCGACGGCGGTGAGCAGATCCCCGCCGCCGTCCGCGACCAACTGCCCCACCAGCTCCCGCGCGAGCCGCCGCACGGCGGGGACCAGCCGCTCCACGGTCCGAGGGGTGAAGGCCTTCGCCACCAGCCTGCGCACCCGCGCGTGCGCGGGGTCCTCCAGGTCCAGCAGGCCGTTGCCGTTGAGCTCGTGGAACGGCTCGTGTTCCGGCGGCGGGGCCGTACGGCCGAACTCCTCGTGCGAGAAGCGGTGCAGGTAGGTCCGCCCAAGCCGCCGGTCCCGCAGCAGCGCGCTCACGTCGGCGTAGTGCGCCACCAGCCACTGCCCGGTCGGCTCGTACCAGACGGCCCGTCCCCGCTCCCGCAACTCCCGGTAGGCCGGGTACGGATCGGCGACGAACGCGGGGTCCCACGGATCAAAGCCCATTCCCGCACCCTAGATCCTGCCCCGCCCGATCGGACGGCCCCCCGCGCCACCCGCGCGGCAACCGGCCCCCGCCGGGCAATACGTCCCCCAACCCCCCCTCCCGCGCACCGCAGTTCCCCCGCGCCTACGGGCCCGGAACCGAGGGAGTACGGCCTCGGGTCCCGAGAGGGTCCCGCCAATCCCTCGCCGACCGGCCCGCCCGGCGGCCCCGGCGGCCCGACCGGCCCGGCGGTCTAGCTCGGGCGTACCAGGCGGGTCTCGTAGGCGAACACCGCGGCCTGCGTCCGGTCGCGTAGGCCCAGCTTGACCAGGATCCGGCTCACATGGGTCTTGATCGTGGACTCGGCGACGACCAGCCGGTCCGCTATCTCGACGTTGGAGAGCCCCTGCGCGATCAGCACGAGCACCTCGGTCTCGCGCTCCGTCAGTTCCCCCACGCCCGCCGGGTCGGCGAGCCTCGGGGACTCGGCGAGCTTCGAGAACTCCGCGATCAGCCGCTTGGTCACCGACGGCGCCAACAGCGCCTCCCCGGCCGCCACCACCCGCACTCCGTCGGCCAGCTGACGGGCCGAGGCGTCCTTGAGCAGGAACCCGGAGGCCCCGGCCCGCAGCGCCTGGTACACGTACTCGTCGAGGTCGAAGGTCGTCAGGACCAGCACCTTCGCGTCCGTGTCGGCGGCCACGATCTCCCGCGTCGCCTCCAGCCCGTTCATCAGCGGCATCCGGATGTCCATCAGCACCACGTCCGGCCGCAGCGCCGCCACCTGCGCGATGGCCTCGCGGCCGTCGACGGCCTCCCCGACCACCTCGATGCCGTCCATGGCGTTGAGCAGCACGGAGAACCCCTCGCGGACCATCATCTGGTCGTCGACGATCAACACCTTGATCGTCATGGCGCACCCGGCCCGGGCTTCGTCCGGGACACGGTCCCGGACGCCGGCTCGGCATGCCCGCGCACCGGGATGAACACCGCCACCTCATACCCGCCGCCGGCCGTCGCGCCGGCCGTCATCTCACCCTCCAGCATGGCCACCCGCTCCCGCATCCCGGTGATCCCGTGCCCGGCCCCGGGCGAGGGGCGGACGTCCCCCGTCGCCGCCTCGTTGACGACGCGTATGCCCAGACCACCGAGTACGTACGACACCTCCACCCCGGCCTGCGCACCCGGAGCGTGCCGCAGCGTGTTGCTCAGTGCCTCCTGGATGATCCGGTACGCCGACAGCTCCACGCCCTGCGGCAGCTCCCGGACCGCGCCCGTGATCGTCTTGTCCACGCTCAGCCCGGCCTTCCGCACGTTCGCCAGCAGCCCGTCCAGCGAGGCGAGCGTCGGCTGCGGGGCGTCGGGAGCCTCGTAGTCCGCGGAACGCACCACGCCCAGCACCCGCCGCAACTCCGTCAGGGCCGCCACCGCGTTCTCCCGGATCGTGACGAACGCCGCCTCCAGCTCCGGCGGCGGGTTCTTCACCCGGTACGGCGCCGCCTCCGCCTGGATCGCCACCACCGACATGTGGTGCGCCACCACGTCGTGCAGCTCGCGCGCGATCGTGGTCCGCTCCTCCAGCAGCGTCCGCTTGTCCCGCTCGACGGCCGTGACCTCCTGCTGCGCCGTCACCTCCGCCGTGGCGTGCCGGCGTATCTGGATGCTGCTCGCGATCGCCAGCGCGATCGCCGAGGTCACCGCCATCTCCGGGAGGTTCATCCCCGACCGGTTGCCGAACACCATCGCGATCACGAAGCCGAGGGCGAAGGTCAGCACCCACATCCAGGCCGCGATCCGCGGCCCGGTCCGCAGGGTCACCAGGACCAGGACGACGACGTAGGAGAGGAAGCTGCCCGGGGTCCACGGCCAGTTCCAGGATCCGCCGAGCACGGCCAGAACCAGCGTCATCGCGACGGCAGCCCACCACGCACCCACCGGCCGCACCAGCGTCATGAGGATCGGGATCCCCGCGATGAGCCCCGCGGCGAGCCGGCCCAGGTCGCCGAGGAAGGTCTTCTGGGAGCCCGCCGCGAAGATCACGGTGAAGACGGCCAGTGCCGTCACCGCCGCGTACTGCCCCCAGGGCGCGTGCCTGCGTATCGCCGCGGGCATCCGCCGCATGAGGCGCCCCGGGCTCGTCATCAGCGGTAGCGGCCGATAGGCGAAGGCATCGGTGACCATGTCCTGGCGCAGGGTCGCCAGCACCCCCGCGGCCATTCGGAACTCGGGCGTCCGGGGTGTCCCCCCGGCGGTCGTCTCGGTCATACACACCACCGTAGGTCGCCGCCCGCGTCGTCCGCGTCGCCGCTGATGGGGATATCCCGGGGTCCCTCTCAAGGACTACCCGGGTCCGTCAGTAGCCCGTCGGGCGGATCAGACCCGTCTCGTACGCGAAGACGGCGGCCTGGGTCCGGTCCCGCAGGCCGAGCTTCACGAGGATGCGGCCCACGTGGGTCTTCACCGTCTGTTCGGCCAGGACCAGGTGCGCGGCGATCTCCGCGTTCGACAGGCCCTGGGCGATCAGCGTGAGCACCTCGGTCTCCCGCTCGGTCAGTTCGTCGATCCGCGCGCGCGAGGGGGCGCGGGGCGCCCCCAGCCGGGAGAACTCCGTGATCAGCCGCTTCGTGATGTTCGGCGAGAGCAGTGCCTCGCCGGCCGCCACCACCCGCACCGCCTCGGCCAGCTGGTCCGCCGAGGCGTCCTTGAGCAGGAACCCGGAGGCCCCGGCCCGCAGCGCCTCGTACACGTACTCGTCGAGGTCGAAGGTGGTGAGGACCAGCACCTTCACGCGGGCGCCCGGGACGGAGGTGATGACGGACGTGGCCTCGATGCCGCCCATGCCGGGCATGCGGATGTCCATCAGCACGACGTCCGGGGACAGCTCGGCGACCCGGGCCACGGCGTCGGCGCCGTCCACGGCCTGGCCGACGACCTCGATGTCGGGCTGGGCGTTGAGCAGCACGGTGAACCCCTGCCGGACCATCATCTGGTCGTCGGCGATCATCACCTTGATGGGGCTGGTCATGGGGGTCAGTCCTTCTTCGTGTCAGGGGCGGATCCACCGGTCGGGTGCCGTGGGTCCATCGGGAGCACGGCGCTCACCTCGTACCCGCCGTCGGGGCGCAGCCCGGCGGCCAGCTCGCCCCCCAGCATGCCCGCGCGCTCCCGCATGCCCAACAGGCCGTGTCCCGCGCCCGGGGAGGACGGGGCGGGGCGCGTCGGCGCGGTGTTGGCGATGCACAGGTGCAGTTCGTGCGGGCCGTAGGCGATGCCGACCTCGACCTGCGAGCCGGGCGCGTGGCGCAGGCAGTTGCTCAGTGCCTCCTGCACGATCCGGTACGCGGTGAGCTCGACGCCCGGGGTGAGCGGCCTGCGGACACCCGCGATCTCGGTGGTGACCTCCAGCCCCGCGCCCCGCACGTTGTCCACGAGGCCGTCCAGCTCGGCGAGGGTCGGCTGCGGATGGTGCGGGTCCGCGGGATCCTCCGGGTCCTCGGAGCGCAGTACGCCCAGCACGCGGCGCAGCTCCGTCAGGGCCTCCAGGGCGTTCTCCCGGATGCCGGCCAGATTCTCCTTCAGCTCCTCGGACGGGTTCTCCACGAGGTGCGGCGCCACCTGGGCCTGGATGGAGATCACCGACATGTGGTGCGCGACCACGTCGTGGAGCTCGCGGGCGATCCGGCTGCGCTCCTCCAGCAGGGTGCGCCGGGCGCGCTCCTCCTCGGTGAGGGTCTCCTGCTCGACGAGTTCCCCGCGGGCCAGCCGCAGCGCGCGCAGGGCGTAGCCGAGGAGGCCCGAGAAGCCGAAGAGGAGGGCGGCCCCCACGATGGTGCTCTGGCTGTGCTCCGGTTTGAACAGCGCCTCGGTCAGGGCGGTGTAGCCGAGCGAGACGCCGACGACCGCGATGGTGACCCTGGGTGGAACCCGGAGGGCGACCAGCAGGACCAGCGGGGCGAAGGCGAACAGCCCGCCGGACGTCCAGGGCCACGTCGCCTCCGGCGCGAGGGGGAGGGGAATCGTCCAGGCGATCAGGGCGGCGGCCACCAGCCCGAGCCACCAGGCGGCGATCGGACGGAACAGGGCCAGTCCGATGGCCAGACCGGTCAGGACCGCCTGGAAGAACGCGAGGTCGCCGCTGACCTGGTAGGGACCGAACAGCTCCGTCGCGGTGAGGAGGCCGAAGAACCCGGCCGCGAGCATGACGACCACGTGCGGCAGCCGGGCCAGCCAGCGCGGCCGCGACATCGGCGGGAGCGGGTCCCGGCGCAGCGTGAACAGCTCCCGCAGCGCCGCCCGCCAAGTGGTGTCCCCCAGGGCCGGGGCTCGGTGAGGTGGTTCGGCCGGGGGCCGGGGCTGCTGGGTCACAGGGGTCACAGGGGTCACCCTAGGCACGGGTCGCCTCCTTGACGGGAGCCGGACAAGCAACGGCCGTCTGCCGCGCGGCCACCGGTCGGGCACCGGCCACCGGTGCGGTCCCGGCCACCGGCGGGGCCGCGGGCGGCCGGTGCCGCGCGGGCCGTTCGTACGCACGGAACGCGGCCCAGCACACCGCGAGCGCGACGGCGAACACCGGCAGCCACAGCAGCCGGGCGGCTATCCAGCCCACCGAGCCGGGCACCGTGTGCAGCCCGGGCAGATCGGCCGAGACCAGCAGTCCGACGGCGGTGACGGCCATCATGGCGGTCTGGTGCCAGAGGAAGACCGTCATGGCGGAGAGGTTCACCAGGGCCACCTTCGCCCAGGCCCCCGGCCGGGCCATGGCCCGGGCCAGCGGCTCGCGGACCAGCAGCGCCAGGCCGCACTGGGCGAGCCCGAAGGCCACCGCGGCGAGGGTCGGCGGGTTCAGGTTCGAGACGGCGGCGCCGGGAACGCCCACCATGGACGCCGGGTACCCGGCCCAAAGGACCAGCGAGGCGGTCGCGGCGGCCCCACCGCCGAGCAGGAGCAGCGCCGGCCCGCGCCGGGCGAACGCCCCCCGCGCCCACGCGGCGCCCAGGGTGTACGGCACGAGCCAGCCCGCGGCCACGTTGACCCAGCCGATCGCCTCGGGCCCGCCGAAACCGAACCGCCAGATGTCGGCGCCCGCCACCACGGCCGCCGGCCAGAGTGGGTTGAGCCGCACCACCAGCGGGGTCGCGGCGGTCAGCGCGGCGAAGACCAGCAGGAACCACAGCGGTGACAACACCAGCCCGACCAGCGTCCGCACGGTGTCGAGGGCGACTCCGCCGAGCAGCATCCCGCCCGCGGCCACGGTCCACAGGACGAGCACCGCGGCCACCGGACGAAACAGCCGGCCCAGCCGCTGCCCGGCCCACGTGCCGTACGCAATCCCCCGTGCCCGGGCCGACGCGTACCCGCTCGCCGCGACGTGGCCGCCGACGAGGAAGAAGACGGCGAGGGTCTGCAACCCCCAGGACACCGGGGCCAGCCAGGGCATGTACGCCAGCGGACTCGTGCCGCTCAGGCCGCCGTCGGCGGTGGTCAGGGCGGTGACGAGCCAGTGGCCGAGCACCACGCCGCCGATCGCCAGGGCCCGCAGCGCGTCCACGGCCCGGTCCCGCCCGGCCGGGGTGGCGCCGTCGATGCGGTCCGCCAGGACGGACCAGCGGGAGCGGAGCCTACGCATGGGGGACCCCCGCATCGGAGCCGGTGCCGGTGCCGGCACCGGCCCTGGTGCCAAGGACGATGGCGGCCAGGCTGTCCAGGGACTCGGTGCCGGGTTTGAGGTAGTCGCTGTGCCCGGCGGAGCCGGCGTCGAAGGCCCGGGCGCCGAAGGCCGGGTCCACCGGGTCGGCGCCGAAGCCGATCCCGCCGAACCGCACGTGCGGAACGCTGCCTATCCAGTCGCCGCTGCCCCGGCCGGCCCAGATCCGGGCCCCGGTGGGCAGCTGGTGGGCGGAGCGGGCCCCCGTGCCCGGGCTGCCGAACAGGACAACGTCGGTGACCGCCGGCCCGGTCGCGGTCCGGGCACAGACCACGGAACCATAGGAGTGGCACAGCAGGGAGAGCCACGCCCCCGGTCCCGACAGCCCCCGCAACCGGTCCAGGAAGGGACCCAGTTCGGCAGCGGCCCCGTCCGCCCGGTCGGCGGTGAGGACGGTGGTACTGACCGTGCCGGGAGTGTCGTACCCGAGCCAGGCGACCACCGCCGAGCGCGGACGCTCGGCGTCGAGGCGCTGCTGGAGGGCGACGGCCCCGGCGCGGAACCGCTGGTAGGTGTCGAGCGTGGTGTCCGATCCGGGCACGAGCACGGTGATGCGGTCGGCGCCCTCCAGCGTGCCGAACACCTCGACGGCGCGCCCCTTCCCGCGGCCGTCGAAAGCGAGGAACCGGGCCGTACCGCCCGCCTCCATGGCGTGGAGCTTCGCTGCCCGGCCGGTGCGGCCGGCGCCCCGGGCCGTACGGGCCGCCTCGGCGAGGTTGGCGAGGTTCGCGGCGTACCGCACCTCGGCGGTGGCGTCATCCGCGAACGCCACGGGCGGCGGGGCGGGCACATCGGGGGAGGCGGCGGCGGAGACGGGTATCGCGACGGCGGAGGCGACCAGCGCGGCCAGCAACGTACGCCGCACCCGCCCGCCGACCCGCCCGCCGGCTCGTCCAGCCCCGGCGCCGCTCGCCGCACCTGTCGTGCCCCGCGCGGCCGTCGCCGTCGTACCGCCGGCCGTCCCGGCGCCCGCCCCGTCCCCGTCCCCGGCGCCCACCCCCGCCCCGGCCCCGGCCCCGGTCCTCGTCCCCGTCCCTGTCCCTGTCCCCGCCATCGTCTGTTCCTTTGATCCGGAAGAGCCGCCCCGCCCCTCATCTGTTTCCGAAGGTAGAAATCCAGACCCGTGGTTCGCGTCCCGCTGCGGAGCCGTGTTCGCGCGTGGCTCTCAGGTATGACAGGGGTTACGGGAGAGGTGAGTTGAGGTGCCGGCCGGGCCGCCACAGGCCGTTCGGTAGGGTCCCGTCATGATCGACACCGCATGGCGCCACGACCGCATCGGCAGCGCACACCGGGGGGAGAACCCCACTGTCCTGCGCCGTCTCGACGCCGGCTTCGCCGCGATCGGCGACCGCCAGTTCCTCCCCGGATATTCGGTCCTGCTGACCGACGACCCCGCCGTGACCCGGCTCTCCGACCTGCCCCGGGCGCGCAGGGCCGCGTACCTCTGCGACATGGAGCGGCTCGCCGAGGCCGTCGAGCTGGCCTGCCGTCGGCTCGACCCGGCCTTCCGCCGCGTGAACATCGAGATCCTGGGCAACACCGACCCGTACCTCCACACCCACGTCTGGCCCCGCTACGACTGGGAGCCCGCCGACCTCGTCCGGATGCCGGTCTGGCGGTACGACCAGGAGGCGTACTGGCGCGGCGCGGAACACGCCCTGGCCCCCCGCCACGACGGCCTGCGCACCGCGATCGGGGAGGAACTGGACCGGCTCGGAGCCGCCTGAGGCAGCCGCGAGACGGCAGCGTCCTGAGGCAGCCGCGAGACGGCAGCGCCCAGACGGCAGCCGCCAGACGGCAGCCGTCGGCGGAGCCGCGGATCAGTCCGCCACGAGGGGTTCCACGTATCCCGCCCGCCAGCGCGGCGCCGGGTCCTGGCCGGGGCTGGTCCAGTACTCCCGCGCCCCCACGATCTCCCCGTCCCGCACGGTCCACAGGGAGACGGCGCGGTAGACGACGTGGTCCTGAGGTATCTCCACCTCGGTGACGACGAGGTCCCCGTCCGCCAGGATCCGCAGCAGTTCCACCGATCTCTCGTCCGAGTAGCCGTCGTCGCTGTTCACGGCGACGAAGTTGGCACGCCCCACGATGCGCTCACCGCTCACGGGCCATTCGATGACCGCGTCCTCGGCGATGAGCTTGGCCACCCCGTCCCAGTCGCGTGCCTCGATCCGCTCCCACAGTTGTGCCACTACGTTCAACGGCTCCATGTGCGGCAGTGTCCGACGCGGCCGTCATACGTAACAAGCTCTGCTTGCAGGCTTATTGACCTCGATACAATCCGGTGGTCACCCTCACTGTTTCCGGTACGTCAGCGGAGGACTGTCGCTGGCGACGAGTTCCCGCCGCAGGGTTCCGTCGGGCAGCAGCAGCAATCGGCTCCACCCGCCAGGAGCGCAGGTGACGGGGTCGCCGGAGGTGACGGCGGAGGCGTCCAGCTCCACCGGTTCGGGGGTGCTGCGCAGGGACGCCTCCCAGGAGCAGGCGAAGGCGGGGTCCTGGACGGAGAGGGACATCACGGTGTCGCCGACCGACCCGGGACCGAGGGTGAGCCGCCACGCCTGGGTGCCGTTGGCGGCGCGCCAGGTGCCGAGGTACGCCTCGGGAAGGCGGTCGGCGGCGGTTCCGGACGCGCCCGCCGCGCCGACGGGGGCTGACGGCTGCGCCGGGGCCGAGGAGGCCGAGGGGGCGCCGACGGCGGGCGTACGGATGCTGCTGCCGGGCGGCGCCACGTCCTGGCCGCCGCTCATCACGGCGTACACGGTGCCGCCCGCCGCGATCGCGACGACCGCGGCGATGGCGACGAGGAAGGCGGTGGACGCGGTCCGGGACCGAGGGGGCGGCTCTGTCCGGCCCGGCCCGTACGCGGGGTGGCCGGCCGGCAGCGTCGAGGGGCCGTAGTGGGTCGGCAGCGTCGACGGGTGGACCGGGGGCGGGGGCGGCGGCCCCGACGGCCGGGGAGCCGACGGGTGCCGCGGCGCGGCGGCGGCCGCGTAGGGGGGTCCGTAGCCGGGCCGGTGCGCAGGCCCGTACGGCTGCTGGTGCTCCGGCCGGTGCTCCG
Organism: Streptomyces sp. NPDC058619; assembly: GCF_042717785.1. Classification (NCBI taxonomy): domain Bacteria; kingdom Bacillati; phylum Actinomycetota; class Actinomycetes; order Kitasatosporales; family Streptomycetaceae; genus Streptomyces; species Streptomyces sp. NPDC058619. Next base: position 73,001 of record NZ_JBHXQN010000012.1, on the reverse strand, counting down.
GCGCGTACGGGGCCGCGGGCACGGGCTCCGCGCGGTCCGGGCCGGCGTCCTCGCGGTCCAGGAGCTGTACGGCGTGCCGCCCGAGCTGGGCCACCAACGGGCCCGGAAGCCACGGCTCCAGGGCCCTTCCGTCGGCCACGGTGTCGCCCGCGCCGACCCTGGCCAGCACCTCGGCGGGTGCCGGCCGCCCGGCGGGATCCCGGCGCAGGCAGTCCCGTACGAGAGCGTGCAGATCGGCCGGTACGCCGGTCAGGTCCGGCTCGGCCTCGGTGATGCGGAGCAGCAGCGCGGCCATGCCGCCGGGCTGCTCGCTGTCGCCGAACGGGAGCCGTCCGGTGGCGGCGTACGCGAGGACCGCGCCGAGGCAGAAGACGTCGCAGGCGGCGGTGACCGGAACGCCGTTGATCTGCTCGGGGGCCATGAACCCGGGGGAGCCGATGAGTTCGCCGGTCCGGGTCAGACCGGCGTCGGGCTCGGCGGGGGCGCGGGCGATGCCGAAGTCGATGACGCGGGGGCCGTCAAGGGTGAGCAGGACGTTCGAGGGCTTCAGATCGCGGTGGATGAGTCCGGCGCGGTGGATGTCCTGGAGGGCGTACGCGAGGCCCGCGGCCAGGATCCGTACGGAACGCCCCGGCAGCGGGCCGAAGTCGCGGGCGACGGCCTGGCGGAGGCTGGGCCCGGCGATGTAGCCGGTGGCGAACCAGGGGGTCGGGGCCTCGGTGTCGGCGTCGAGCACCGGGGCCGTCCACTCGCCGCCGACGCGGCGCGCGGCGGCGACCTCCCGGCGGAACCGGATCCGGAACTCCTCCCGGGCGGCGAGCTCGGCGTGCACGAGCTTGACGGCGACGGTGCGGCCGCGGTCGGAACGAGCCAGGTAGACCTGGCCCATGCCGCCGGCGCCGAGGCGGGACAGCAGGCGGTACGGGCCGATGCGGTGCGGGTCGTGCGGGTGCAGTTGCTCCATGGCCGGATGGCCCCTCCCCCTAGGACTGGCCGTGGATCCGAGCCTAGTGCGGTGGGCTTCGCCGGGGGGCCGGAATGCGTGGTCCCGGCGGGCTGACGCCCGCACCCCCGTGCAGGGGGCCTGGCCGCCGGGCTCTGCCCGGACCCGCGCGCCAAACGCCGGCGGGGCTGGATGGGTGGCGCCAAAACGTCGGCCGGGCCGGATGGGCCGCGCCTCAAACGCCGGCGGGGCCGGGTGGGCCGCGCCCCCGGCGCCGGGGGCCCCGTCAGGGGTGGGTGGGGTCCGGGAGGGTGTCCATGGCTGCCGTCAGGCGTTCCAGGACGCGTACCGTCTCCGCGAACGCGTCGTCGCCCAGCGCGTCCGCCAGCCGGTTCGCCAGGGCGGCGTGGCCCGGGGCGATGCGCGCGATCGCCGCGTGTCCGGCTTCCGTCGGGCGGAGCAGTTTCGCCCTGCGGTGGGCCGGGTTCGGGGCGTACTCCGCGAGCCCCTTGTCCGCCAGCAGGTCGGCGATGCGCTGGACGCTCTGCCGGGTGATGCCCATGGTCCGGGCTATCCCCGAGACGGGCAGCGGCTCCCGCAGCACGGCCCCCAGCACCTGCCACCACGCGGCCGTCAGCCCGGCCGGCCGGGCCAGTTCCTCCGAGAGGGCGAGAAACTGGCCGTTCAGCCGGAACACCTCCAGCGCGGTGCTGCTCAACAGGTCCTGCCTGCCGCGGTCCTGCCGAGCGCGCTCGGGCCGGCCCGGTATGCCCGCGGGCGCGCCGGCCGGCGCCCCCGTCGCCAGGTCAGGCATTGCCGGCCGCCGCTGCCGCCATCAGCACCGGGTAGGCGCTCGCGTCCGAGTCGCGGAACAGGCGGTACCAGGCGTCCAGGACGTCCGGCTCGTAGACGTCGAGCCGGGAGAAGACCTCGCGCGCGAACGCCACCGGGTCCGTCGGACCCGCCGTGATCAGGTCGCCGTCCGTGACCGCGTCGGCGTCGACGTAGTGGTCCGCGCCGCCGTAGCCCGGCTGCTCCGCCAGGTAGAAGGAGACGGCGCTCGTGTGGGTCCGGCCGTCCAGCAGGCCTTCGCGGGCGAGCCCGGCGGTGGCCCCGCAGATCGCGGCGACCGGCACCCCGGCGGCCAGGAACTCCCGGGCCTTCGCCGCGAACGGCGCCAGTTCCTCGCCCGAGTCCCACAGCTCGGCGCCGGTGAGGATCAGCAGCGCCGAGTCCTCCGGTCGCAGGTCCGCCAGGGCCAGGTCAGGCTGGATGCGAACACCGCCCATGGTGGTGACCGGCTCCCCGGCGGCCGTGCCGACCGTACGGACCTGGTGGCCGCGCTGGGTCAGGTGCGCGGTGGTGTAGCCGGTCTCCCAGTCCGCGTACGTGTCGTAGACCGCGAGGTGGACGGGCTTGCGGGGGGTCTTGCTCATGGTGCTCGCCTCCAACATCGATTCCGGCGACGGCTCCGAGGCCCGACGTTCCGCCCCGTTCCCACCACCGACTAGCTATGACAATAGACTGTCATGAAGGCAGCATGCTGTCAATCGCACACCCGGCCGGATCCGCCGCGAAAGGCCGCCACGATAGGCCGCCACGCCAAGGCCGCCGCAACGCCGCCACGAGGCCCCGAACGTCCCGTTGAGCGCCCCCGGACGCGCCCCGGTGAGCGCCTCCTGACGCCCCCGATGAGCGCCCCCGCGCAGACAGACTGCCGAGACCGGCCCCCCACCCCCATACAGTCCGCCGATATCCCTCCCCACCTGCGCACTTCTAGCGTGACGCCATGACCCCTCATGCCACCCCGCACACCCTTGCCGCCGTGAAGGACGCCGACCGGAAGCACGTCTTTCACTCCTGGTCCGCCCAGGCCCTGATCGACCCCCTCGCCGTAGCCGGGGCGGAGGGCTCGTACTTCTGGGACTACGACGGGAAGCGCTTCCTCGACTTCTCCTCCCAGCTGGTCAACACGAACATCGGCCACCAGCACCCCAAGGTCGTCGCCGCCGTCCAGGAACAGGCCGCCCGCCTCTGCACCCTGGCCCCCGGCTTCGCCGTCGACGTCCGCTCCGAGGCCGCACGCCTCATCGCCGAGCGGACCCCCGGCGACCTCGACAAGATCTTCTTCACCAACGGCGGCGCCGAGGCCGTCGAGAACGCCGTCCGCATGGCCCGGCTGCACACCGGCCGGCAGAAGGTGATGTCCACCTACCGCTCCTACCACGGGGCCACCGCCGCCGCGATCAACCTGACCGGCGACCCGCGCCGCTGGCCCTCCGACACCGCCGCCGCCGGCGTCGTGCACTTCTGGGGCCCGTACCTCTACCGCTCCGCCTTCCACGCCACCACCGAGGCCGAGGAGTGCGCGCGCGCCCTCGCCCACCTCGCCGACACGATCGCCTTCGAAGGGCCGCAGACCATCGCGGCGATCATCCTGGAGAGCGTCCCCGGCACCGCCGGGATCATGACCCCGCCCGCCGGCTACCTCGCGGGCGTGCGCGAGCTCTGCGACCGCCACGGCATCGTCTTCATCCTCGACGAGGTCATGTCCGGTTTCGGCCGGACCGGCGCGTGGTTCGCCGCCGACCACTGGGGCGTCACCCCCGACCTCCTCTGCTTCGCCAAGGGCGTGAACAGCGGATACGTGCCGCTCGGCGGCGTCGCCATCTCCGCCGCCATCGCCGAGACCTTCGCCACGCGCCCCTACCCGGGCGGGCTGACGTACTCCGGCCACCCCCTCGCCTGCGCCGCCGCCGTCGCCACGATCAACGCGATGGAGGAGGAGGGCGTCGTCGCGCACGCCGCCCACCTCGGGGAGAACGTGATCGGACCGGCGCTCACCGAGATCGCCGAGCGGCACCCGTCGGTCGGGGAGGTCCGGGGGCTGGGCACCTTCTGGGCGCTGGAACTCGTACGGGACAAGGAGACGCGCGAGCCGCTCGTCCCCTACAACGCGGCCGGGGCCGACAACGCGCCCATGGCCGAGTTCGCGGCCGCCTGCAAGGCGTCGGGCCTGTGGCCCTTCGTCAACATGAACCGGACGCACGTGGTCCCCCCGTGCACCATCTCCGAGGCGGAGGCCAAGGAGGGACTTGCCCTGCTCGACGAGGCGCTGACGGTGGCCGACCGGCACACCACGGGGGCGTCCGCATAACGGGCCCTAAATCCGCATAACGATCCTCGACCGCTCGGTTTCGGCCGCGCTGCCTGGCCTAAGGTGTCCGAAGTTCTCACTGAGGAAACGGACCCCTATGCCAGGCAGCGGAGCTGTCACCCGCAACACCCTTCGCCAGCAGATCGCGGACGCGCTGCGGGACGAGGTCCTTGCGGGACGCCTGCCGCCGGGGACCGAGTTCACCGTCAAGCAGATCGCCGAGCAGTACGAGGTCTCGGCGACCCCGGTGCGCGAGGCCCTCGTGGACCTCTCCGCGCAAGGTCTGCTTGAACTGGTCCAGCACCGGGGCTTCCGGGTCCGCGTCTACTCCGTCGACGACTTCCGCGGGATGATCGAGGCCCGCACGCTGATCGTGGACGGGATATTCCGCCGGTTCGCCGAGCGCGGCACCGCGCCCTGGTCCGGCGAGATGCTGGTGTCGGTGCGCCGCCGGGCCGAGGAGGCGCGGCGGGCCGCGCAGAGCGGCTCGCTCGAAGTGCTGATCGGCTACGACCTGCGCTTCTGGCGGGAGCTGAGCGGGCTGGTCGGCAACACCTACATCTCCGAGTTCCTGCACCGCATCCGGGTCCAGTGCTGGGTCTTCGCCGTCCCGCACCTCCAGCGCGAGCCGCAGCTCCGGGCGGCCCTGTGGGACCGGCACGGGGAGCTGGTGGACGCGGTGACCCTCGCGGACGCCGAGGCCGTGCGCGGCCTGGTCCTCGACTACAACCGGCACGGCCTGGACTGGGCCGCCGGGCTGTAGCGGGCCGGGCGGGGCGCCGGTCCGCGCGGTGCGGAACCGGCCGGACGCCGACGGGGTTCTGCGCACCCCTTCGCGGAGGGTGTTCGGCGCACTACGCTTGACCGATCGGCGGAACGACTGATCGGAGCCCGCGTGGCCTGTGACCTGTGGCTGGTCCCCCTTGTCGACGTGCTGTGCCACAGCCCCGACAACCCCTTCGCGGAGGAGATCGCCTCGTACGACAAGGCGCTGGGCGAGGCCGGGCTGCCGTCCGTGCCCGTCTTCTCCTACATGCCGGGTCTGAGCGGGGACGTCGCCCCGGTCGCCGGCTTCGACTACGACGCCCTGCACTTCCTGCGGCGGGCGTACCTCCTCCAGCTCTGCGGACTGCCGGTGACCCCGGTGGACGAGCTGGGCGGGGACTACGAGCAGCTGCTGGAGATGTTCGAGCCGACGGCCCAGCAGTCCCACCTGGTCTGGCACTACGACCACGCCGGGGCCTACGTCCCGGTGGACTTCGCGGCGCCGCTGGCGAACGAGGAGCTGCTCGCCGGAGGGGGGCCGCTGGGGTCCGCGCAGGGCCTGCTGCGGGAGCTGGTGTTCGTGGCTCCGGCCATCGGGATAGACCCGGCGAACCCGCCCGCGCCGCCCGCGCCGCCCGGCCGTCCGACTTCGCTGGAGGAGCCCGCGGGGCCGATCCCGTACGACGACAGCCCCTTCGCCCGGGAGCGCCACGTCTGGCTCGGGCTGCACGCGGCCGCGACCCGCAGTCTGGGCCAGGGCTCGATGATCATCTTCAGCTGAACCGGACCCTGGGTCCCGACTCCGGGCCCCCCGGGAACACGGCGCCGCCCCGCCGGACGGCTACCGCGGCTGCTCCGGCGGGCGCTGACGCGGCATGTTCGGGCGGGTGCCGGGCGGCAGCGGGAACCGGGCCGGCGGGATGCCCGCCTCCACGCGGCCCCCGGAGGCGCCCAGGGACTGCATGACCAGGGGCGCCGGCCCGGCCCGGAACTCCACCATCCAGTCCGCCGTCTCGGAGCGCACCAGCTCGGTGATGTCCTCGGAGAACCGCCGCAGCACCGTCAGGCAGCGCTCGGCGGCCTCGCTCGCCGAGCCCTCGGTCGGCCCGAGCACCTCCCGGACGTTCTCCGAGGCCCAGTCGAACTGCAGCGTCTGGAGCCGCCGCTGCACCGCCTGCGCGGTCGCCACGTTCCGCATCCACCCGGACGTCAGCCCGAAGAACCGGTCGCAGGCCAGCGCGGCCGCGCCCATCAGTAGCGCCAGGTACCCGTAGGAGGCCGCGCCGGGCACCGAGCCCGTCAGCTCCAGCAGCGGCATCGCCGCGCCCGTGACGGCGCCCACGGCCGCGCTCCCGCGCAGCGCCCGCGCGCCCCCGCGCTTCCAGGCCCGGTCGGCGAGGTACCACTCGGCGGTGCGCAGTGCGTCGGCCTCGACCCGCCGGTACAGCTCGTCGAGCCGCTCGGCGGGCTCGCCCCAGTCCCCGAGGGGGAACGGCCGGCCGATCAGGTCGCCGGCCGCCACCGGCCCGTCGACCTCCTCCCGGGGATCCCGGGGTGGCCCTTCGGGCTGCATCTCCGGCTGGCTCACCCGGCACTCCCTCTGCCTGCGCTGACGACTGGTGGTGCGCGTGTGCGCAATGATGCGCATGCCCTTCCTACCTTCGAATGACGGGCAGTGGACGACGATTCCCGCGATTTCCGCCCGGCAGGAGGTCCCCAGCAGGTACGCGCACGCCTCGTCCCTCACTCGAAAGAGTTGGTCCTCACGGCGTAGGGCGCGGCGCCCGGGGAGCACGTAGGCTCGGATTGACCAAGCGTCCCGACGGTACGGAGTGAATGACCTGTGATTCCCGGTGGTGGCCAGCCCGACATGCAGCAGCTGCTCCAGCAGGCCCAGAAGATGCAGCAGGACCTCGCCGCGGCCCAGGAAGAACTCGCGCGCACCGAGGTCGAGGGCCAGGCCGGCGGCGGTCTGGTCCGTGCGACGGTCACCGGTTCCGGTGAGCTGCGCGCCCTGGTGATCGACCCCAAGGCCGTGGACCCGGCGGACACCGAGACCCTCGCCGACCTGGTCGTCGCGGCGGTCCAGGCCGCCAACGAGAACGCCCAGGCGCTCCAGCAGCAGGCGCTGGGCCCCCTGGCCCAGGGCCTGGGCGGCGGCAGCGGCATCCCGGGCCTCCCCTTCTAGTCCCCCAGCACCCGCCTCGCGGCGGAAACCGAAACGAAAGAAGGCAGTCCGTTGTACGAAGGCGTGGTCCAGGACCTGATCGACGAACTGGGCAGGCTGCCCGGCGTCGGGCCCAAGAGCGCGCAGCGGATCGCCTTCCACATCCTGCAGGCCGAGCCCACCGACGTCCGCCGCCTCGCGCACACGCTGCTGGAGGTCAAGGACAAGGTCCGGTTCTGCGGGGTGTGCGGGAACGTGGCGCAGGAGGAGCGGTGCGGGATCTGCCGCGATCCGCGCCGCGACACCACGGTCATCTGTGTCGTGGAGGAGCCGAAGGACGTCGTCGCCGTCGAGCGGACGCGCGAGTTCCGGGGCCGGTACCACGTCCTCGGCGGTGCGATCAGCCCGATCGAGGGCGTCGGACCGGACGACCTGCGCATCCGCGAGCTGCTGGCGCGCCTCGCGGACGGGGTGGTGACCGAGCTGATCCTCGCCACCGACCCGAACCTGGAGGGCGAGGCGACCGCCACCTACCTCGCCCGGATGCTCAAGCCCATGGGCCTCAAGGTCACCCGCCTGGCCAGCGGGCTCCCCGTCGGGGGAGATCTGGAGTACGCGGACGAGGTCACGCTCGGGCGGGCCTTTGAAGGAAGGCGACTTCTCGATGTCTGACGCAACCCTGCACGCAGCAGGCCCGGAACCGGGCGACTTCGCCGTCCAGATCGCGGACCAGATCGGTTCGTTCATCGTCGCGGTCACCGAGGTGGCCAAGGGCGAGGATCCGGACCGCGCCGTACCGTTCCTGCTGCTGGAGATCTCCCAGCTGCTGCTCGCGGGCGGCCGGCTGGGCGCGTACCAGGACGTGCTGCCCGACGAGCGTTACGAGCCCGACCTGGGCCCGGAGCCGGACGTGGACGACCTGCGCGAGCGCTTCGCCGTGATGCTGGAGCCGGTCGACGTCTACTCCGAGGTCTTCGACCCCTACGAGCCGCGGAAGGCTCCGGTCCCGCACCGGATCTCCGACGACGTGGCCGACGTGGTGGCCGACCTGCGGCACGGGCTGATCCACTACCAGGCGGGGCGGATCACCGAGGCGCTGTGGTGGTGGCAGTTCTCGTACTTCACCAACTGGGGTCCGACGGCCTCGGCCACGCTGCGCGCCCTGCAGTCCCTGGTGGCGCACGTACGCCTGGACCAGCCGCTGGCGGCCCTGGACGGGCTGGACACCGACGAGGACCTCGCCGAGGACGACCTGGCCGAGCAGGCCGGGGTGGTCATGGCGGAGGAGCTCGGAGGCCTCGGCCGCAGGTGAGGGGCGTGGTGGCGGCCCGCACGGATGGCCCGGCGCGGGAACTTCTCGGCTGATCTTTTCGTCTCATGATGTGGCACGAAGCGGTCGGATCGCGGCCGCTCGTTAGACTGCACCAGCAATGAGACGGATTGAGCGAGGAGCGCACGTGGGCCTTGTCGTGCAGAAGTACGGAGGCTCCTCCGTAGCCGATGCCGAAGGCATCAAGCGTGTCGCCAAGCGGATCGTGGACGCCAAGAAGAACGGCCACCAGGTGGTCGTCGTGGTTTCCGCGATGGGCGACACGACGGACGAGCTGATCGATCTCGCCGAGCAGGTGTCCCCGATGCCTGCCGGACGAGAATTCGACATGCTGTTGACCGCCGGAGAGCGGATCGCCATGGCCCTGCTGGCCATGGCGATCAAAAACCTGGGCCACGAGGCCCAGTCGTTCACCGGCAGCCAGGCAGGCGTGATCACCGACTCGGTCCACAACAAAGCGCGCATCATCGATGTCACGCCGGGCCGTATCCGCACCGCGCTGGACGAGGGCAACATCGCCATCGTCGCCGGTTTCCAGGGCGTGTCCGCGGACTCCAAGGACATCACGACCCTCGGCCGGGGCGGCTCGGACACCACCGCCGTGGCGCTCGCCGCCGCGCTGGACGCCGAGGTCTGCGAGATCTACACCGACGTCGACGGCGTCTTCACCGCGGACCCCCGCGTCGTGAAGAAGGCCCGGAAGATCGACTGGATCTCCTCCGAGGACATGCTGGAGCTCGCGGCCTCCGGGTCCAAGGTGCTGCTGCACCGCTGCGTCGAGTACGCACGCCGCTACGACATCCCGATCCACGTCCGCTCGTCCTTCTCGGGACTGCCGGGCACCTGGGTCAGCAACGAGAATCCGCAAGGGGACGCGCAGGTGGAGCACGCCATCATCTCCGGAGTCGCGCACGACGTCTCCGAAGCCAAGATCACGGTCGTCGGCGTCCCGGACAAGCCGGGCGAGGCCGCGGCGATCTTCCGCGCCATCGCGGACGCCGAGATCAACATCGACATGATCGTGCAGAACGTGTCGGCGGCCTCGACGGGCCTCACCGACATCTCCTTCACGCTCCCCAAGGCCGAGGGCCACAAGGCCATCGACGCCCTGGAGAAGGCCAAGGACCGGATCGGCTTCGACTCCCTGCGCTACGACGACCAGATCGGCAAGATCTCCCTCGTCGGCGCCGGCATGAAGACGAACCCGGGCGTCACCGCCTCCTTCTTCCAGGCCCTGTCCGACGCCGGCGTGAACATCGAGCTGATCTCCACCTCGGAGATCCGCATCTCGGTCGTGACCCGCCAGGACGATGTCAACGAGGCCGTCCGCGCCGTGCACACGGCCTTCGGCCTCGACTCCGACAACGACGAGGCCGTCGTCTACGGAGGCACCGGACGATGACCGCGCCCCGGTCCTCCGGCCCGGCGCTCGCCGTGGTCGGAGCGACCGGAGCGGTCGGCTCCGTCCTGCTCGGGATCCTGTCCCAGCGGGCGGACGTCTGGGGCGACATACGCCTGATCGCCTCCGCGCGCTCGGCCGGCCGCACGCTGGCCGTCCGCGCGGAGCGGACCGAGGTGCTCGCCCTCACCGAGGACGCCTTCCACGGCCTCGGGCCGGGCGATGTCGTGGTCTTTCTCACGCCCGCCGCGGTTTCGGCCCGGTGGGCGCCCGTCGTCACCGCGCGCGGCGCCGTCGTCGTGGACCAGTCCGCCGCGTTCCGCGCCGACCCCGAGGTACCGCTGGTGGTGCCCGAGGTCAACGGCCACGCCGTACGGATCCGGCCGCGCGGGATCGTCGCGGGCCCCGACTGTGTGACCGCCGCGATGAGCGCGGCCCTCGGCGCGCTGCACGCCGAGTACGGCCTGACCGAGCTGGCCGTCTCCTCGTACCAGGCCGCGGGCGCCGCCGGCCGGGCCGGCTCCGAGACGCTGCGCCGCCAGCTGTCGCTGGTCGCCGGCACCACCCTGGGGGAGCAGCCCGGCGACGTGCGCCGTGCCGTGGGCGAGGACACCGGCCCGTTCGCGGCGCCGCTCGCCCTCAACGTCGTTCCCTGGTCGGGGGAGTTGTGCGAGGACGGCTGGTCCTCGCACGAGCTGGCCGTACGGGCCGAGACGCGCCGGATCCTGGACCTGGCGCGGCTCCCGGTGTCGGTGACCTGCGTACAGGTGCCGGTGGTGGCCGGGCATTCGCTGACCGTGCGGGCCCGGTTCGAGAACCGGGTGGACGCCGCGCACGCCCGGGAGATCCTGGACGCCGCGCCCGGCGTGGTGCTCGTGGACGATCCGGCGGCGGGCGAGTTCCCCACCCCCGCGGACGCCGCGGGGACCGACCCGGCCTGGGCGGGGCGGGTGCGGGTGTCGCTCGACGACCCGCACGCGCTGGAGTTCTTCGTGTGCGCCGACAATCTGCGCAAGGGCGCCGCCCTGAATGCCACGCAAATCGCGGAACTGATCGCGGGTGAATTTGCGTAATTCGCTTTGTAGGATCGGTGCTGATCCCTTGATCAAGGTGATGGCCCGACTGCCGTCTCGATAGGACCGGGGCAATCGGGAAGAGCGGGAACGCATGAGGGCAACAGGGATTTTGCGGGCGAGGTTGCCCGGCTCGTACAACCCTCACCGGGGGACGCGCGTCCTACAGACGTGGCAGAGGCACTTCTCGACCTGGCCGTCCTGCCGGCGCGCACCGGGTTCCTTCCGCCGCGCCGGGGTTCCCGTACGTCCGGCGGCGGTTTCCCCGTGATCGTCCCCGTCCCGCCGACGGGGCCTTCCGAGGCGTCCGTACGGGCTCCCGCGCCGGACCGGGGCGGGCGCGTGCCCGCGCCGCGCGACGGCGCCGGAGCGACGGCGGACGCCGGCGACGCGGCGGCGCAGGACGGCGGTGCGGCAGTGCGGGGCAGTGGCCCGGCCGCCGCGGCCGGGAGCGCCGCCGAGGCCGCGCCGGTGGTGGCGGGCACCACCGTCGACCACCTCACCGCGACCTACCAGGCCCACTACCGCTCGCTCCTCGGCCTGGCCGCGCTGCTCCTCGACGACACCGCCTCCTGCGAGGACGTCGTCCAAGAGGCGTTCATCCGCGTCCACTCGGCCCGCAACCGGGTCCGCGACCGGGAGAAGACGCTGGCCTACCTGCGCCAGACCGTCGTCAACCTCTCCCGGTCCGCGCTGCGCCGCCGCATCCTCGGCCTCAAGCTGCTGTCGAAGCCGATGCCGGACATGGCGAGCGCCGAGGAGGGCGCGTACGACCAGCTGGAGCGGGACGACCTGATCAAGTCCATGCGGGGACTCCAGCGCCGTCAGCGCGAGGTACTGGTGCTGCGCTACTTCGCGGACATGACGGAGGCGCAGGTCGCCGAGACGCTCGGGATATCGATCGGTTCGGTGAAGGCGTACGGATCGCGGGGGATTGCCGCGCTGCGGGTGGCGATGGAGGCTGCGCAGTCATGACGGACGACCACACCCCGCTGGGCGGGGCGAGCGAGGAACAGGCGCTGCGGGGCCTGCTGCACGGAGCCGTCGAGGGCCTGGAGCCCTCCGAGGGCGCGCTGGAGCGGCTGCGGTACGCGGTCCCCGCGCGCCGGACCCGCAGGCGCCGGGCCGTCGTGGGCGCCGCCGCGGCCGCGCTGCTGGCCGGCGCCGGGATCCCGGCCGCCGTGCACCTGAGCGGCGGCGGCAGCACGGCCGCCGACCGCTCGGCGATGGCCGGGCACGGCGAGCGCGCCGGAGCCACCGCGGGCACCGGCTCCTCCGACCCGCACCAGAACGGCGCCGGGGCCCACCCCAGGGCCACCTTCTCCGCGGGCGCGCCCGATGCGGGCGGCACCGCCGGGGATCCGGACCGGGCTCCCGCCGGTGCGCCGACCGGCGGAACCGGGGTCTCCGCGGGCCCCTCGGGCGCCGGCACGCCGTCCGGCTCCTCCCGCGGCCAGGGCGGGCAGGTCCCGGTCCCCGGGCCCCAGCCGCCGGCCGCCCAGGGGGTGACCCGGTGCGGCGCCGACCAGCTGGGGGTGGTGGCCTCGTCCCGTGCCCCCGGGGCCGACGGCAAGGTGTACGGCAGCTTCAAGGTGACCAACGTGTCGGTGCGGGGCTGCGTCGTCTCCGGCCCGGACACCGTGACGGCGGCCGCCGCCGCGCCCGGTACGGGCACGGGCACCGCCGTCGTCGGGCACACCGCGGGGGATCCGGCGAGCGGGCTGCTGCCCGACCCGTCGTCGGAGCCGCCGCTGCTGGTGCTCCAGCCGAGCACGGCGTACGAGGTGCGCTTCGCCTGGGTCCCCTCGGGGGAGCCCTGCCCGGCGACGACCACGGCGGGTCCCAAGCCGCCGCAGGGCGGTTCCGGGGACGCGGCGGGCGGCTCCCCGGGCGGCGCGGACGGTACGGGGGGCGCCGCCGCCGCGGGCGCGGACCCGCAGACGGTCCCGCCGTCCCCGGACCCGGCCGGGGTCGCGGTCGCGCACACCCCGGCGGCGGGCTCGCCGACCACGCAGACGACGATCCCCGAGGCCTGCGGGGGCACGCTGTACCGGACGGGCTCGATCCCGCTGGACGCGCCGGCGCCGTAGCCCGAGCGTGTGACGCGGGGAACGGTCGGGCCCTCAGACGCGCTGGGGGGCGGCCTCGGCGGCGGTCTCCTCCGCGGGGAGGAGACCGGCCTCGGCGTCGCGGAGGGTCTCGATCTCGCGGCGGTAGAGCCGGAACCACATGAACAGCACGAAGGCGGCGAAGACGAACCACTCGCCGGTGTAGCCGAGGTTCTGGAAGGCCTTCAGGTCGAGCCCGGTGTCGTTCGGGGCCTGCGGCGGCACCGGCAGCATGCCGTCCGCCGGGGTCTGCACCGTCAGCCACGCGTCGTACAGGTCGTACGGGACCAGGTTGACCAGCGACGCGGCGCCGATCACCCCGAGCTGTCCGGCGGGCAGCCCGCCCTCGGAGTGGACACCCTTCGTGCGGGAGTTCTCCGGGGGCTGCAGCGCCCCGGTGACGTCCACGCGCCCGGCAGGCGCGGCCGGCGCCGCCGCCGGGTCCGCGGTCCCCGGCAGCCAGCCCCGGACCACCGGGACGGCCTTGCCGGAATCGGTCTTCAGCAGCGTCAGCACGTAGAAGCCGGACTTCCCGTCGAGCGTCCGCTCGGGGACCAGCAGCTGCTCCGCGTACTCCCCGGAGACGGAGGCCGGCTGCCCGGACGTCTTCTTGTCCACCGGGAGCAGCGAGGCCATCGGGGCGGCGGCCAGGTCGGCGGGCCGCTCGGCGGTCGCCTCCCGGTGGGTGTCGACGCGGTCCTCGAACCGGCCGAGCTGCCAGGTCCCCATGAACAGGCAGAAGGGGACGCCGAGCGCGACGAAGACGTTGATCCCCCACCAGCGCGGGGTCAGGAGAAACCGGTGCACCCCACCACCGTACGGGGGGTGCGGCCGGTTCCGTCTGCCGGGGCTCGGTTCGCCGGGGTCAGCGGGGGAGGTGCTTCAGGGTGAACTCCAGCTCCATCCGGACCTGCTTGATCCGCTCCTCCACGACCAGCGAGCCGTGGCCCGCGTCGAAGCGGTACACCTCGTGCTCCGCGCCCCGCCCCGCCAGCCGGTCGACGTAGTTGTCGATCTGCCGGATCGGGCAGCGCGGGTCGTTGACGCCCGCCGCGATGTACACGGGGGCCTTCACCGCGTCCACGTACGTCAGCGGCGAGGACGCCTCGAAGCGGTCCGGGACCTCCTCCGGGGTGCCGCCGAAGAGGGTGCGGTCCAGGGACTTCAGCGCCTCCATCTCGTCGTGGTAAGCCGTCACGTAGTCGGCGACCGGCACGGCGGCCAGGCCCACCGCCCAGGCGTCCGGCCGGGTGCCGAGGCCCAGCAGCGTCAGGTACCCGCCCCAGGAGCCGCCCGAGAGCACCAGCCGCGCCGGGTCCGCGAGGCCGGACTCCACCGCCCACCCGCGGACCGCCTCGATGTCCTCCAGCTCGATCAGGCCGACGCGGTGCTTGAGGGCGTCGGTCCACTCGCGGCCGTAGCCGGTCGAGCCGCGGTAGTTGACGCGGACGACCGCGAAGCCGTGGTCGAGCCAGGCCGCCGGGGTCGCCAGGAAGGCGTCGCTGTCGTGCCAGGTCGGGCCGCCGTGGATCTCGAAGATGGTCGGGAAGGGGCCGTCGCCGTGGCCGACGGGCCGCTGCGCCAGCGCGTGGACCCGTCCGCCGGGGCCCTCGACCCACACGTCCTCGACCGGCACCGAGCCCGGCGGCCGGAAGCCGGGCGGGTCCAGCACGACCCCGCCCGCGGTGGACCGTACGGAGGCCGGCTCGGCGGCCGAGGACCACTGGTACTCCACCGTCCCGTCGGGGCGGGCCGTCGCACCGGACACGGTTCCGGCCGGGGTCTCCACCGCGACCAGGGTCCGCTCGGCGAGGTCGTAGCGCCACAGTTCGCTGCGCGCCTCGAAGCTGTGCACGATCAGCAGCGCCGACCCGTCCGGGTACCACTCGGCGCTGACGTCGCCCGGCAGCTCGATGCCGAGTTCCGTCTCGGTGCCCGTGGACACGTCCCACACCATCGGCTCCCACCGGCCGCGCCGCTGGTGGCCGACGAGCAGCCGGGTGTCGCCGTCGACGGGCGCGAAGCCGAGCACGCCGAGGCCGAGGTCCTCGGTGCCGCCCTTGGAGTCGTCGAGCTCCGCGACCGTGGCGCCGTCGAGGGTGACCACGCGCAGCGCCGAGTGCATCGCGTCGCCGTGCTCGGTGTGCTCGATGACGAGCAGCGAGCCGTCGCGGGACAGGTCGCCCACTCCGGCGGACTCGCGGTGCCGGTAGATGACGCCGGGCGCGCTCCCGTCCGGCCGCACCACGTGGATCGTCGTGCCGTCCTCGTCGGTGGACCGGCCCACGACCGCCGTCCCGTCGCGCCCGATGGCCAGGCCCGCGGAGTACGAGGGCGCCAGCCCGGGCGTGGCCGGCTCGTCGGGGCCGCCCGCGAAGGGCTGGCGGACCCAGGTGCCGAACTCGTCGCCGTCGGTGTCGGAGAACCACCAGATCCACTCGCCGTCGGGGGAGAGCGTGCCGTCGGTGGTGCCGTTGGGGCGGTCCGTGGCCTGCCGCTGGGCGCCGGTGGCGCGGTCCCAGGCGTAGAGCTCGAAGGTGCCGGTCGCGTTCGAGACGAAGAGGGAGCGGTCCGGCGCGTCCTCGGCCCAGTCGGGCAGACCGACGCGCGGGGCGCGGAACCGCTTCTCCCACTCGGGGACCGCGTCGGGGGCGGTGTCGGGGGTCGCGCCCGGGGCCGTGTCCGGGGTCGTGTCCGCAGTCGTGTCCGGAGCCGCCGCGGGGGTCGCTCCGGCGTCGTTCGCTCCGGCGCCGTTCGCGCCGCTGCCGTTCACGTCGTTGCCGGTCTCGTCGTTGCCGGTCACATCGCTGTCGCTGGTCATGCCTCCCATTCTTGCCACACGCGGTCCCCGAACGACGACCCCGCCGGACGGGCGCCGCCCGGAACCGGCCGCCCGCCGCTTCCCGCCGCCTCCCGCGGGGTCGCGGGCGGCGTGCGTACGCTGGCGGCATGCGGATGATCGTCCGGGGCGCCCGGCTGCTGCACACCGAAGGCCACGACGGGGGCCCGGGCGCCCTCTGGGACGTGGAAGTGGGCGAGGACGGCCGGATCGCGCGCGTCCTGCCGCACGACGACCAGAAGGAACCCCCGGCCACCGGGGTCCTGATCGAGGCCCACGGGTCCCTGGTCACCGCCCCCTTCGTCGAACCGCACATCCACCTCGACACGGCCCTGACCGCCGGCGAGCCGCGCCCCAACGTTTCCGGCACCCTGTGGGAGGGCATCGCCTGCTGGAGCGAACGCAAGCGGACCCTGACCCGGGACGACGTCGTCGACCGGGCCACCGAGGTGCTGCGCTGGCAGGCGGCGCAGGGCGTGCTGCACGTGCGCACCCACTGCGACACCACCGACCCGGCCCTGACCGCCCTCGACGCCCTGCTCGAAGTGCGCGACCGGGTGCGGGACTTCATGACCCTGCAGATCGTGGCCTTCCCGCAGGAGGGCATCGTCTCCTTCCCGGACGGCGAGGCGCTGCTGCGCGAGGCGGTCCGGCGCGGCGCGGACGTCGTCGGCGCGATCCCGCACTTCGAGGACACGCGCGAGGACGGGGTCGCCTCGCTGGCCACGGCCTTCGCGCTCGCCGAGGAGCACGGGCTGCGCGTCGACGCGCACTGCGACGAGATCGACGACGAGCACTCCCGCTTCGTGGAGGTGCTGGCCACCCTGGCCCTGCGCTCGGGCCTGCGCGGACGCGCCACGGCCTCCCACACGACGGCGATGGGCTCCTACGGCGGCGCGTACAGCTTCAAACTCCAGCGCCTGCTGTCGCGTTCGGGGATCAACCTGGTCTCCAACCCCTTCGCCAACCTCAACCTCCAGGGCCGTTTCGACGCCTACCCCAAGCGCCGCGGCCTCACCCAGGTCAAGGAGATGCTGGCGGCGGGGGTGAACGTCGCCTTCGGCCACGACGACGTGATGGACCCGTGGAACGCGCTCGGCACCGGCAACCCGCTCCAGACCGCCCTCGTCGGCGTGTACGCCGCCCAGCTCACGGGCGCCGACGAGATCCCGGAGGCCTTCGCGATGGTGACGGACCGCGCCGCGCGCGTCCTGGGCCTCCCGGAGGCGGAGTACGGCATCGCGGAAGGCGCCCCGGCCTCCTTCGTCCTGCTCCCGGCGCCGACCCCGCTGGAGGCGATCCGCCGGCAGGTCCCCCCCCGGTACGTCGTCGCGCACGGGCGCGTCCTCGCGGAGAACCCGCCCGCCCCGGCCCGCCTGTCCTGGCCGGGGGAGCCCGGGTCCGAGGTCGACTTCACCCGCCGCCCCCGCTGACCGCCCGTTCCGTGACGGTGCACCCGCCGGACGCGTGACGGGGCCGCCGCCGAGGCGGCGAGGAACCGTGAACCTCAACTCCGCCCGCCCGTCCGCCCGTCCGCCCGTCCGCACGGGCCGCGCGCCACCTGGCGGCCCGGCGCGGATGCCTGCCGGACACCGGAGCCAACGAGGGGCCGGCCCGGACGCTCCGCGAACGGCAGGCCCTGGCCTGCCTGTCGCACCTGCCGCTCCCGGACGCCGCGCACCTGGCGTCCACCGCGCAGGGCCGGGAGGCGGTGTGGGGCGACCGCGACTCCGCGCTCTACGGGAGCCTCCTCCACGCCGGCATGACGCCGGTCGGCGTGGTGCGCGCGCTGGAGGCCTGGCAGCGGGCCCGGGCCACGCTCGACGCCCTGCCCGGGCGCCTCAAGCAGGGGCACGGCCACCTCCTCGCGTACGCCCGCGGCGAGCGGCAGCATCCGGCGGCTGCACTACTCCAAGTCGTCGTACTGGTGGGACGAAGCCATCGCCTCCCGACTGCCCGCCGCGACGGCGGCCGAGGCCGAACTGCTGGTGGGCCGCTACCGGGAGCTCCGGCCGGGCCGGAGGGCCGTACAGGCAGGAGACGCCGGCGCTGGACCTGTGGCACGAGCTGGTGCCGGGGCCGCGTCCGGCGGCGCGCCGCCCCCGAGGCCGGCGGGGCGGCGGGCGCGGGCGCCCGGAGCACGGCCTCGGGGCGCGCGGACGCGTCGGGCGGGGGTTGCGGGGGCGGTGCGGCGTAGCCTGCCCGCATGTCGTGGGACGAGGACGGAACGCCGCACCCGCTCGCACAGCGCCGCTCCGGCCGCAGCGAGCAGGAGCCGGACCGGCTGCCCGAGGTCCGGGAGCTGGAGGCGCTGGGCTGGGAGCGGGCCCCCGAGGGCGCGCGCTGGGCGTTCCTGCCGTACGTCTGGCCCGCACCGGCCCGTACCTGGGTCCCTGACCGGTCCACCCGCTGGGCGGTGGAGACCTCGCTCGACGGCCACGGCCACATCACCGCCGTCGAGTGCGCCCCGCTCGCCGGAGCCGACCTCGCCGGCCTGGACCGCGAGGCCGACGAGGCGCTCGCCGCCCTCGGCCTCCCGCCCCGGCCGCCGGGCCGGCTGTGGCTGCTGCGCCCCCTCGGCGACCTCCCGACGCTCGAAGCGGTCCTGGCCCACCTCGACGCGGCGGCGACCGCCCGCGCGCTGAACCCCCACGACGCCCCGGCGCTCCTCACCCTGACCCGCACGGAACTGACGGCCCTGGCCACGACTCCGCCCGCCCAGGCGGACGGCGCGGCGGGGTGAAGACGCTGACCCGCTGCCGGAAGTCGTCGTGGAGAAGGCGGAGTTCGCCCGTCGGGGGCGCCCGCCTACTCTGAAGGGGACCAGTCCCCCCGCGCCGCCCGGCGCCGTCACAGCGATCACCGGTTCCTCCGGATCGGGAAGGCCACCGGTGTTCTCCCCGATCCAGCGCTTCCACGCCCTGGACGGCGGCGGCATCCGCCTCGACGGTACGGACATCCGCTCGCCGTGCCGACCTCCGGCGCCGCCTCGCCCACGTCGAGCAGGACCCCCGATGCTCGTGGGAACGCTCGGGAAAACCTCTCCACCCGACGCCACCGCCGGGACCGTGCGCCCGGCCGTACCGCCTGCGCCGCACCGCAGGTTCCGACCGCACCGAAGGACTCGACCCATGAACGACTCGTCCCGAACCCCCATCGAGGACACGCACTTCGGCGCGATCATCGTCCGCCAGGACGGCCAGGAGGCCCTTCAGGTCGAGGGCGAGGGGATACCCCGCGTGACCCTGGAGCGCGACCCGGGCTCCGAGGCGGACCCGCAGACGGCCATCGGCACCCGCGACCCCGTGCACCTGACGATGCGGATCGACGGCCGGAAGATCGAGCTGAAGTCGGCAAAAGGGGGCCTGACCAGGCGTTCCTACCGGGTGGACGTGGCATGCGAGGGAGCCCTCTACCGCCTGGTCCCGGACTCCGTCCCCAGCAGCCGGCTGACCCGCGACGGCGCGCACATCGGCGACTTCTCCTCCGACGGCGACGAGCTGGTGCTCGCCGAATGGCAGGAGGGCGCCGAACTCCGCCCGGCGGACGCGTCGATCGGCTACGCGCTGGCCTCGGCCTTCGGCACGGGCGGCCAGCCCCTGTGGATGATGATCGCCGACGGAGTGAGCAGCGCCCTGTCGTAAAAACCCGTCACGCCTGATCCGGCCCGGACGAGGCCCACCTCGTCCGGTGGCCGCTTGGTCATCGCGGAGTTCCCCCAGGGTCCTCCCGAGAGGGCGGGGAAACAAGCAGAGCCGGTGTCTTTTGCAAGACACCGGCTCTGACCTGGTACTACAGCGTCGGGGTGGCGGGATTTGAACCCACGACCTCTTCGTCCCGAACGAAGCGCGCTGCCAAGCTGCGCTACACCCCGAGCGTCGCCTTGGCAGCGTGTGCTGTCCTGGCGACATCGATTACTTTAGCGGACCTCCGGCCGGAGACGAAATCCGGTTTTCGCGGGCCGGGTGCACGGCCAGTGGCGACGCCCGGCGGAAGCGGTCCGCCGCCGCCAGCGCGAGCCCCAGGGCGTAGAAGGCGAGCTCCAGGACGGGCGGCGTTCAGCGCGGCGCCCGCGAGCCGTACCGGGCCACGTCGAGGAAGGGGTACGGGTAGCGGCCCTTCGTGCCGGGAGCCAGGAGGGCGCCCCGGACCAGGCACGCTGCCGTGGGCGCACTCGATGGCGATCCCCGTCGCCGCCGCCGCGGCGATCAGGGCGCGGAAGCCCGTCGCGGCGGCGAGGGTGCGGGCGCGGGAGGGCGGCGGCGGGATCATGCCGTCAACATGCGGGGGCCGGCCCCCGCACGTCCCCGGTGCCTGGCGTCAGCGTCAGGAGCGTCGCCTCCGGCGGGCAGGCGAAGCGGACCGGGGTGTACCGGTTGGTGCCGCAGCCCGCCGAGACGTGGAGGTACGCGCGGTTGCCGTCCGCCTCGTGCGTGGAGAGCCCCTTCACGCGCTTCGTGTCCAGGTCGCAGTTGGTGACGAGCGCCCCGTAGAACGGGATGCACAACTGCCCGCCGTGGGTGTGCCCCGCGAGGATCAGCGGGTACCGGTCGGCGGTGAAGGACTCCAGTACGCGCAGGTACGGGGCGTGCACGACGGCCATCGAGAAGTCGGCATCCGCCTCCGGACCGCCCGCCACCCGCTCGTAGCGGTCCCGCTTGATGTGCGGGTCGTCCAGGCCGGTGAAGGCCAGCTCCAGGCCGTCCAGCTTCAGCCGGCCCCGGGTGTTGGTGAGGTTCAGCCAGCCCGCCGCGTCGAAGGCGTCCCGCAGGTCCTCCCACGGGTTGTGGACGGCGCCGACGACCGGCTTGTTGCCGTTCAGCCCGTGTCGGCCCTGCGTCCGCTCGATGAGGTAGCGCCCGGGGTTGCGCAGCCGCGGTCCGTAGTAGTCGTTGGACCCGAAGACGTACACCCCCGGGAAGTCCAGCAGCGGGCCGAGGGCGTCGAGCACCTCCGGCACGCCGTCGGTGTCCGAGAGGTTGTCGCCGGTGTTCACGACGAAGTCGGGGCGCAGGCCGGCGAGGGACTGCAGCCAGGCGCGCTTCTTGCGCTGCCCGCCGACCATGTGGATGTCCGACACCTGGAGTACGCGCAAAGGGCGCATTCCCGGGGGCAGGACGGGCACCGTGACCCGGCGCAGGCGGAACGACCGCGCCTCGAATCCGGCGGCATAGGCCACACCAGCGGTCCCCACCGCCGCGATTGCGGCAGCAGCCTTCAGGGGTACTCCGTAACGCGCGCGCATGGACCCATCGTCGCAGACGGGGAAAACACCCGGGCACCATCGGCCCCACACCTGGCAGACTCATGTGCATGACCACGCTCAAGGCCAAGCTCCAGGAAGACCTCACGACCGCCATCAGGGCGCGCGACGAGCTGCACTCGTCGACGCTGCGCCTGACCCTCTCCGCCATCACCAAGGAGGAGGTCGCCGGCAGGGAAGCCCGCGTGCTCTCCGACGAGGAGGTCCTCAAGGTGATCGCGAAGGAGGCGAAGAAGCGCCGCGAGGCAGCGGATGCCTTCGCCCAGGGCGGCCGTCCCGAGCAGGCCGCCCGGGAGACCGCGGAGGGCGAGTTCCTCGACACGTACCTGCCCAAGCAGCTCACCGACGACGAGCTCGTCGCGATCGTGACGCAGGCCGTCGAGGAGGCCAGGGCGGCGGGCGCCGAGGGGCCGCGGGCCATGGGCGCCGTCATGAAGATCGTGAACCCGAAGGTGGCCGGGCTGGCGGAGGGCGGCCGCGTCGCCGCCGTCGTCAAGCAGCAGCTGTCCTGACCGGACGACCCGGTTGGAAGGGTTGCCCGGTCGAACGGGTGAGGGCCCGGCCGGATCGATCCGGCCGGGCCCTCACCCGTTCGTGCCTCTGCCTCCGGTGCTCTGGTGCTCCGGACTCCGGCAGGCCGCGCCTACTGCCCGATCCCCGGGAAGGGGAAGGGGAAGGGGTTCTCCGGGTCGCCGCCACCGCCGCCATCGCCGCCGGCGTTCGCGGCTCCGGCGTTCGTCTGCCCGCCGGGCTTGTTGTCCCCGCCCGGCTTGCCCGGCTTCCCGGGCCTGCTCGGGTTCGTCGCCGGAGGCTTGTTGCCCCGAGGGCCGCCCGCCGGGACGTTCGGCTCGGGGATGCTGACCGTGGTGAAGCCGGGGGCCTCGCGCCCGGACAGGGCGCCCGAGACCGCGTCCTTCCAGATCGGACCGGGCAGCCCGCCGCCGAAGACCTTGTCGTAGGACCGGCCGCCGATCACGATGTCCTCCATCGTGATCTTCTTCGCGCCGCCGGAGCCGACCCACACCGCGCCGGAGACGTTCGGCGTGTAGCCGACGAACCAGGCGTTGTAGCGGTTGTCCGTCGTACCGGTCTTGCCCGCGCTGTCGCGGTCGCTCAGGCCGGCCCGTTCACCGGTACCGGAGTCCACCACCCCGCGCAGCAGCGTGTTGATGGTGTCGGCGGTGTCCTGCGACATCGCCCGGTCGCACTTGGACTTCGGCACGGCGAGGGCCTTGCCGTGCGAGTCGGTGATCGACTCGATGGCGACCGGGGTGCAGTAGGTGCCGCGGTTGGCGAAGGCCGCGTACGCGTTGGCCATCGTCAGCGGTGACATCTCCTCCGAGCCGAGCGCGATGGCCGGGCCGTCGGCCAGCTTCGCGCCGCTCGCCGGGACGACACCGAGCTTCTTCGTCATCTCGGACACCGGGCACAGGCCGATCTCGGAGATCATCTCGACGAAGTAGGTGTTGATCGACTTCTCCATGGCCGTCCGCAGCGCATAGGGGCCGATCTCGTCCTCGGTCTCGTTCTTCGCCGTCTCCTTGTTGTTGACGTTGATGTACTGCGAGCCGTCGCAGCGGGAGATCGGGCTCGGGTAGTCCATCTTGTTCGGCGCCTGGTAGACCTTCGTCGGCGGCAGGCCCCGCTCCAGCGCGGCGGCCGCGATGAAGGGCTTGAAGGTCGATCCGACCTGGAAGCCGAAGTTCGAGCCGCCCATCCGCTTGTCCACGGAGTAGTTGATCTGGGTCTCATTCTTGCCGAAGCCGTACGGCTTGGACTGACCCATCGCCAGGACCCGCCCGGTGCCCGGCTGGACCAGGGTGACCGCCGTCGCGATCGAGTCCTCCTGGTACACGTGGTCCTTGATCGACTCGTTGGCCGCGTCCTGCGACTGCGGGTCCAGGGTCGTCCGCACGGTCAGGCCGCCCTGGTTCCAGACCTTGGCCCGCTCCTCGCGCGTCTTGCCGAAGACGGCGTCGGTCAGGAACGTGTTGCGCACGTAGTCGCAGAAGAAGCCGGCGCCCTTGACCGCGGTGATGCACCCGTTGCGCGGCTTCGTCACCTTCAGGGTGACGGGCTTGGCCTTCGCCACGTCCGCCTCGGCCTGCGAGACGTCCTTCATGTCGGCCATGCGCTGCAGGACGATGTTGCGCCGCTTCATCGCCTCCTGCGCGTCGTTCACCGGGTCGTACCGGCTCGGCGACTGCACGATCCCCGCGAGCAGCGCCGACTCCTCCAGCGCCAGGTCCTTGGCGGGCTTGCTGAAGTAGCGCTGGGCCGCGGACTCGACGCCGTACGCCTGCTGGCCGAAGTACGTGATGTTGAGGTAGTTCTCGAGGATCTTCTTCTTCCCGAGTTCCTCCTCGACCTGGATCGAGTACTTCAACTCGCGGATCTTGCGTCCGAGGCTCTTCTCCTGCGCCTCGCGCACCTTCGTCTCGTCGTCGCCGGCCTCCTCGACGAAGACGTTCTTCACGTACTGCTGGGTAAGGGTGGAGGCGCCCTGCGCCGCGCCGCCCTCCTGCGCGTTGCGGTTGACCGCGCGCAGGATGCCCTTGAGGTCGACGGCCCCGTGTTCGTAGAAACGGGAATCCTCGATCGCGACGATCGCCTTCTGCATGTACGGGGAGACCGCCGTGAGCGGGACCACCTGCCGGTCCCGTGAATAGACGGTGGCGATCAGGCCACCCTCGGAGTCCAGGATCGTGGTCCGCTGGCTCAGCGGCGGAGTCTTGAGATTGGCCGGGATCTCGTCGAATCCCTCGACCGTGCCCTTGGCCGCCAGACCCAGGGCGCCTGCCGCCGGGATGGCCATGCCTGCCAGTACAACTCCGGAGAGAACGGACACTCCGAGGAACTTGACGGCCTGCTGGCTCCCCGTGAGCCCGCCGCC
This sequence comes from Streptomyces sp. NPDC058619, assembly GCF_042717785.1. Taxonomy (NCBI): domain Bacteria; kingdom Bacillati; phylum Actinomycetota; class Actinomycetes; order Kitasatosporales; family Streptomycetaceae; genus Streptomyces; species Streptomyces sp. NPDC058619. The sequence goes on along the minus strand of NZ_JBHXQN010000012.1, from coordinate 49,064 downwards.
CGAGCGCTTCTTTCCCATGGAGGGCAGCCTACGTTCTCATTCACCGGACACGCGCGAATGCCTTGGCCTAAGCTGTCCCCAACTGTCACAGCAGTGCGGTGCGACATCAACCCCTCGGCTTGTTTTTCACCCTTCCCGAATGGGGTGGACGCGTGTCCGAATCTCGCCCCCTGTGTCATCCGAGTCGCGTCGGCGCTATCCCAATTTCACCCGAATCGCCGGAATGGCCGGGCATGTCGCCGGATCACTCCGTCGGGTGATCTGCCGCTTACCCATAGTCCGTTCGGACCATTCAAGATTGGGCCCGTCGGGGGTGTTGCGCGGTGCCCACCTTCCGTAACGTCCTCAACTGGCAGCGGTGAATATGCCTCTGCCGCCGTGGGGGAGCCTCGATTCGGGAGAGGACGGCGCCGGGATGGGCTGGGTTACCGACTGGAGTGCGCAGGCAGCCTGCCGCACTACCGATCCGGATGAACTTTTCGTTCAAGGAGCGGCACAGAACAGGGCCAAGGCGGTGTGCACCGGATGTCCGGTGCGGACCGAATGCCTGGCCGACGCCCTCGACAATCGCGTCGAGTTCGGCGTGTGGGGCGGCATGACCGAGCGGGAACGACGCGCGCTGCTGCGCCGGCGTCCCACCGTCACCTCGTGGCGACGGCTGCTCGAAACCGCTCGTACGGAGTACGAGCGCAGTACCGGCATCCTCACCATGGATGACGACACGGAGATCGACGTTCCGTACGAGACGTACGCGGCAGCCGGGTAGGCCGCCCGGGCGCCACGTCGTAAGGACGTCTACGCTCCGGCCGAAACCCCGGCCGCGAGTCGCTCTCCGATGGCCCGCAGCCCGGCGAGGTCGTGCACGTCGCCGGGCAGGGCGGCCACTTCGGCCACCGCCACTTCGGGGTGCAGCGAGGTGAAGCGGTCGCGTGTGCGTCGTTCACGCGCGATCACCTGCATCCTCTCGGCGTGCAGGCGCAGCAGCCCCGCCGTGATCACGTCCACCGTGATCGCGTCGTCGGCCGCGTGCGCGCCGTTCTCGTCGTGCGAGTCGTACGCGCCGCTCTGGTCGTGCGAGTCGTACGTGTCGTACGCGTCCTGCGTGTCGACTTCCGCGGTGTCGCGTACGGCGCTGGGGGAGCCGGTCTCGGGAGTTCCCGCGGGAGCCTCGGCGGCCTCCGCGGCCGCGTCACGAAGTCCAGCTTTCCCGGACTCCTGATCGACAATGCACCCTTCTTCAAGATTCTCTGCGGCGGCCAACGCCCGCTCCGCGGACAGCTGGTCGGCGCCGCTGCCGTGCACCCGGTTCAGGACCAGCCCCGCCAGCGGCATGCTCTCCGCGGCCAGCCGTTCGACGAAGTACGCCGCCTCGCGCAGAGCGTCCGGTTCCGGGGCCGCGACCACCAGGAAGGCCGTACCGGGTGCCTGGAGCAGCCGGAACGTGGCGTCCGCGCGGGTGCGGAAGCCGCCGAACATCGTGTCCATCGCGGCCACGAAGGTCTGTACGTCCTTCAGCAGCGAGGCACCCATCAGCTTGCTGAGCGTGCCCGTCATCATCGACATGCCGACATTGAGGAACTTCATCCCGGCCCGGCCGCCCACCTTCGCCGGAGCCATCAGCACCCGGATGAACTTCCCGTCCAGGAAGGACCCGAGGCGTTTCGGGGCGTCCAGGAAGTCCAGCGCCGAGCGGCTCGGCGGGGTGTCCACGATGATCAGGTCCCAGTCGTCCCGGGCCCGCAGCTGGCCCAGCTTCTCCATCGCCATGTACTCCTGCGTGCCCGCGAAGCCGGCCGACAGGGACTGGTAGAAGGGGTTGGCCAGGATGGCCTGGGCCCGCTCGCCGTCCGCGTGCGCCTCGACGATCTCGTCGAAGGTCCGCTTCATGTCCAGCATCATGGCGTGCAGTTCACCGCCGTCCGCCCCCACGGAACCCACCTTGCGCGGCGTGTTGTCGAGCGAGTCGATGCCCATCGACTGGGCGAGCCGCCGCGCCGGGTCGATGGTCAGCACCACCGCCTTGCGCCCGCGCCCGGCCGCCCGTACGCCCAGTGCCGCGGCCGTGGTGGTCTTCCCGACCCCGCCCGAACCGCAGCACACGATGATCCGGGTCTCCGGGTCGTCCAGCAGCCGGTCGACCGCCAGCCGCGGCGGAGTGTCCAGGCCCACGGTGTCCACCCCCTCGCTCATTCGGCCACCGTCTGCTTCCGCAGGTCCTTGGCGAGCGTGTACAGCCCCGCCAGATCCATCCCCGTGCCCAGCAGGGGGAGTTCGTACGCGGGCACGTCCAGCCCGTTCAGCACGGCGCGCTGCGCGCGCTCCAGCTCCACCCGGCCCGCGTGCTCGGCCGCCTGCGCGAGCAGCGGGTCCACCAGCCGCCCGGCCAGCCCGCCGCGGCGCGCCCCGCCGAGTCCCGCCCGGGACAGTGCCTTCGCCACGTCGGCGCGGTGGTCGCCGGCCGCGGCGCGCAGGGTGTCCTCGTCCAGGTGGTGCGGCCGCACCATGTTCACCACGACCCGGCCCACCGGCAGCCCGGCCTGCCGGAGCTCCGCGATGCCGTCCGCGGTCTCCTGCACCGGCATCTCCTCCAGCAGGGTGACCAGGTGCACGGCCGTCTCGGGGGACTTGAGCACCTTCATGACGGCCTGCGCCTGGTTGTGGATCGGGCCGAACCGGGCCAGGCCCGCCACCTCGTCGTTCACGTTCAGGAAGCGGGTGATCCGGCCGGTCGGCGGCGCGTCCATGATCACGTGGTCGTAGACGAACCCGCCGGCCTTGTTCCTGCGCCGGACGGCCTCGCACGCCTTGCCGGTCAGCAGGACGTCCCGCAGCCCGGGGGCGATGGTCGTCGCGAAGTCGATCGCGCCGAGCTTCTTGAGGGCGCGGCCCGCCGAGCCGAGCTTGTAGAACATCTGGAGGTAGTCCAGCAGCGCCCGCTCGGCGTCGATGGCGAGCGCGAAGACCTCACCGCCCCCGGGAGCGACGGCGATCTTCCGCTCCTCGTAGGGGAGCGCCTCGGCGCCGAAGAGCTGCGCGAGCCCCTGCCTGCCCTCGACCTCCACCAGTAGAGTCCGCCTGCCCTCGCGTGCGAGGGCGAGCGCGAGTGCGGCGGCGACCGTGGTCTTGCCGGTGCCGCCCTTGCCGCTGACCACCTGGAGCCTGCTCACAGCGTCCGAGCCTAACCACTCGGCCCACGGGCCGCGCAGGAGCCCCGCACCACAGGCATTACCCTCGCTCCCATGACCAAGAAGTTCGAATACGCGACCGTCCCGCTGCTGGTCCATGCCACCAAGCAGATCCTGGACACCTGGGGCGAGGACGGCTGGGAGCTCGTCCAGGTCGTGCCCGGGCCGAACAACCCCGAGCAGCTGGTGGCCTACCTCAAGCGGGAGAAGGCATGAGCGGCGTCGTCGAGGCGCGGCTGGCCGAGCTCGGCCTGACCCTGCCGGAGGTCGTCCCGCCGCTGGCCGCGTACCAGCCGGCCGTGCGGTCCGGCGCGTACGTGTACACGGCGGGCCAGCTCCCGATGGTCAAGGGCAGCATGCCGGTCACCGGCAAGGTCGGCGCCGAGGTCTCGGCGGAGCAGGCCAAGGAGCTCACCGCCGTCTGCGCGCTGAACGCCCTGGCCGCCGTCAAGTCGGTCATCGGTGACCTGGACAAGATCGTGCGCGTCGTGAAGGTGGTCGGCTTCATCGCCTCGGCCCCCGACTTCACGGCCCAGCCGGGCGTGCTGAACGGCGCGAGCGAGCTGCTGGGCGAGGTCCTCGGCGAGAAGGGCGTCCACGCCCGCAGCGCGGTCGGCGTGGCGGTCCTCCCGCTGGACGCGCCCGTCGAGGTCGAGATCCAGGTCGAGGTCGAGCCCTCCGCCTGACGCGGCCGGCCGGCGTCCGCCGGTCCGTCCGCCTGTTCGTCCGTACGGAGACGGGCCGGGTCGCGCGGGGCGCGCCCCGGCCCGTTCGCGTCGGTACCCCCGCAGGGCCGGGCCCCGGCCCGCTTCCGGGCGGCCGGACGGCCGGGCGCCGCGAGGTGCCCCTCGAACATCGGGCCGGATGGCCGTAGCATCCCGCCATGCCGAATGGTCAGTACGGTCAGCAGCAGCCCCCCGCCGGAGGCCAGTGGTACCCGCCGGAGTGGCCCGACCGCATCCGCGCGCTCGCGGACGGCTCGATCACCCCGGTCGCACCGCGGCGGGCCGCCACCGTGATGCTGCTGCGCGACACTCCCGCCGGGCCCGCCGTGCACATGCTCCGCAGGCGGGCCTCGATGGCCTTCGCCGGCGGCGCGTACGCGTATCCCGGCGGCGGGGTCGACCCCCGCGACGAGGAGCACCAGGTCGGCTGGGCGGGTCCCTCCCGGAGCGACTGGGCCGCCCGGCTGGGCACCGATCCGGCCACCGCCCAGGCGATCGTCTGCGGAGCGGTCCGCGAGACCTTCGAGGAGGCGGGCGTCCTGCTCGCCGGCGAGACCCCGGACACCGTCGTGGGCGACACCACCGGCGACGACTGGGAGGCCGACCGGGCGGCCCTCGTCGCCCGCGAACTGTCCTTCGCCGCGTTCCTGGACCGCCGCGGCCTGCGGCTGCGCTCCGACCTGCTGGGGGCGTGGGCGCGCTGGATCACCCCGGAGTTCGAGCCGCGCCGCTACGACACCTGGTTCTTCGTCGCCGCCCTCCCCGTCGGCCAGCGCACCCGCAACGCCTCCACCGAGGCGGACCGCACGGTCTGGATCCGCCCCGCCGAGGCGGCCGCCGGGTACGACAAGGGCGAGCTGCTGATGATGCCGCCGACGATCTCCACCCTGCGCTCCCTGGAGCCGTACGGGAGCGCCGCCGAGGCGCTCGGCGCGGCCGCGGCGCAGGACCTCGCCCCGGTGCTGGCCCGGGCCTCGCTGGAGGACGGGCAGCTGGTGCTCAGCTGGCCGGGCCACGACGAGTTCACGAAGCGAGTGCGCCCGGGAGGTCCCGCATGACCGATGCCGCCGCTCTTCCCGGGCAGCCCCGCGGCCTGGTCGTCTCCGGGCCGGCCACCGCCCGCGCGGTCAACGTCCTGGCCCCCAACGCCTCCGCGATGACCCTGGACGGCACCAACACCTGGCTGCTGTCCGAGCCGGGCTCCGAGCTGGCCGTCGTCGTCGACCCCGGACCGCTGGACGAGGGGCACCTGCGCGCGGTCGTCGCCACCGCCGAGCGGGCGGGCAAGCGGATCGCGCTCACCCTCCTCACGCACGGCCACCCGGACCACGCCGAGGGCGCCGGCCGCTTCGCCGAGCTCACCGGCACCCGCGTCCGCGCCCTGGACCCGGCCCTGCGCCTCGGCGACGAGGGCCTGGCCGCCGGGGACGTGATCCGGACCGGCGGACTGGAGCTGCGGGTGGTCCCGACCCCGGGCCACACCAGCGACTCGCTCTGCTTCCACCTGCCCGCCGACGGGGCCGTGCTGACGGGCGACACGATCCTCGGGCGCGGCACCACCGTCGTGGCCCACCCCGACGGCCGTCTGGGCGACTATCTGGACTCCCTGCGCCGGCTGCGCTCGCTCGCCGTAGACGACGGGGTGCACACCGTCCTGCCGGGGCACGGGCCCGTCCTGGAGGACGCGCAGGGGGCCGTGGAGTTCTACCTGGCCCACCGGGCCCACCGGCTCGCCCAGGTGGAGACCGCCGTCGAGAACGGCTTCACCACCCCCGAGGAGGTCGTCGCCCGGGTCTACGCGGACGTCGACCGCTCGCTGTGGCCGGCCGCGGAATGGTCCGTCCGGGCGCAGCTCGAGTACCTTCAAGATCACGGACTGATCCCGGGAGGGCCCGAGTGAACGACTTGTTCCTGCTGCTGATGCTGGTCGCGACGGCCGCCTGGGTCACCTCGGCGGTGACCCTGCGCCTGCAGCGCCTGGAGCGCCGGGCGGACCGGGCGGAGCGCCGCCTGGGCCTGATCCTGGACCATCTCGGCATCGTCGAGCCGGAGCCGGCGGGCCTGGACGGGGTACGGGCACTGCTGCGCGACGGCCGCCGGATCGAGGCGATCAAGGCCTACCGCAGCGCCACGGGCGCGGGCCTGGCGGAGGCGAAGTCGGCCGTCGAGGCCCTGGAAATCACCCTGTAGGGCCGCTCAGGAGCCCTCCGGGGGCTTGCGGGGGGTCTTGGTGCCGTGCCGGGCCGCGTACTCGTCCGCGAGCCACGGGCCGAGGTCCTCGACGTACGCGCGGAGCACGGCCGGGTCGGCGACCGGGTCCAGGGCCACCGCGGCCGCCGCCCGCATCTGGGCCGCGCGCTGCGGGTAGTACCGGCCGAAGACCTCCGCGGACTCGGCGAGGTCGCTGGTCCAGCCGCCCCACCTCGGCATCACCAGCGTGAACCCGGTGCGCACGAGGTGCCGCGAGAGGCCCCGGGTCAGCCGGCGCAGTTCCTCCGGGGTCGAGGCGGCCGCGGCGCGGGCGCGCAAGCCCGGCAGCATGGCGGCCAGGTCGCCGTTGGTCTCCCGGGCGAGCAGGCCGTCCGGGCGGTAGCGCGGCAGGTGCTCGGCCAGGTCCGCGCCGAGGAGCGGGGTGCACAGGCAGGCGAGGAACCAGCCGAGGTCGTACCGCTCGGCCTCGCTCAGCAGGTTCTCCTTGCCGTGGAGCAGGATCCCCACCCCGTCGATCGCGGGAAAGTCCCCGTCCAGCCCGCGCGCCAGCACCTCGGCGGTGTCGCGGTCCTCGGCGCCGGGCTCGTGGTGCAGGGCGAGCAGCAGGTCCAGGTCGGACCGGCCCGGCCGGGCGGTCCCGCGCGGCACGGACCCGTACAGGTACGCGCTGTGCAGCCGGTGCCCGTACGCCTCGGCGGTCCGCGCCCGCGCGGCCGCGACGACGCCGGCGAAGGCGGCGGGCACCCGGCCCAGGGACCCCTCGCGCTTGAAGTACCCGTCCGTGTCCAGCCCCCTGTGCTCCATGGCTCCACTGTGCCCCGTCGGCAGGCGGGGCGGCCCGGCGGGGTCGCGTGAGGCGGCCGCGGGACGCGCGAAGGGGCCCTGCCCGGCGTGCGGGCAGGACCCCTTCAGGGTGCGACGGGCGTCAGCGGGACCGCTTCGCGAGGCGCTCCACGTCCAGCAGGATCACGGCGCGCGCCTCCAGGCGCAGCCAGCCGCGGCCCGCGAAGTCGGCCAGCGCCTTGTTCACGGTCTCGCGGGAGGCGCCGACGAGCTGGGCGAGCTCCTCCTGCGTGAGGTCGTGCACCACGTGGATGCCCTCCTCGGACTGCACGCCGAAACGGCGCGACAGGTCGAGGAGCGCCCGCGCCACACGGCCCGGAACGTCGGAGAAGACCAGGTCGGACATCTGGTCGTTGGTCTTGCGCAGGCGCCGGGCCACGGCGCGCAGGAGGGCGGTGGCGACCTCGGGCCGGGCGTTGAGCCAGGGCTGCAGGTCGCCGTGGCCGAGGCCGAGGAGCTTGACCTCGGTCAGTGCGGTGGCGGTGGCGGTGCGCGGGCCCGGGTCGAAGAGCGACAGCTCGCCGATCAGCTCGCCGGGGCCGAGGACGGCCAGCATGTTCTCGCGGCCGTCGGGGGAGGTGCGGTGGAGCTTCACCTTGCCCTCGGTCACGACATACAGCCGGTCACCGGGGTCGCCCTCGTGGAACAGGGCGTCACCGCGTGCGAGGGTCACCTCGCCCATGGAGGCGCGGAGCTCCGCGGCCTGCTCGTCATCGAGCGCCGCGAAGAGCGGGGCACGCCGCAGTACGTCGTCCACGAGTCTCTCTCCTATGTCGACCAGCTCAGGGGTCCGTGTCCCCATTTTGCCGGACGGCTCAAACAGTGCGATCAATCACAAGGATGCCGGACGGACGGGTGTGCTGTGCGGCGAGAGGCCAATCGGGGTGGTGTTACCTGAGGTCCGGGCGGGTGTCAGCGGCCGGCCTTAGGCTGGCCGGGTGTCCAACAAGCCGGTGAGAGCACAGGCCAAGGGGTCCGCCGGAGTGACGGCACCCCGCAATTCAGCCGTGGGCGAACACGCCCCTGTGGAGGCGCCCGCGAAGGCCCCGCCCGCCCCCGAGGGCAAAGGTTCGGCCAAGAAAGCGAAGCCGGTCCGCGGCGAGTCGCACCTGGCCATGGTGCGCAGGGCCCGCCGGATCAACCGCGAGCTGGCCGAGATCTACCCGTACGCCCATCCGGAGCTGGACTTCCGCAACCCCTTCGAGCTCCTCGTCGCGACGGTGCTGTCCGCGCAGACCACCGACCTGCGGGTGAACCAGACGACCCCGGCCCTGTTCGCCGCCTACCCGACCCCCGAGGACATGGCGGCGGCCGCCCCCGAGGATCTGGAGGAGCTCATCCGGCCGACCGGGTTCTTCCGGGCGAAGTCCCGCTCGCTGCTCGGCCTCTCGCAGGCCCTGCGGGAAGACTTCGGCGGGGAGGTGCCGGGCCGGATCGAGGACCTGGTGAAGCTGCCGGGGGTCGGCCGCAAGACCGCGAACGTGGTGCTCGGCAACGCGTTCGGCGTCCCCGGGATCACGGTCGACACCCACTTCGGCCGGCTGGTGCGCCGCTGGAAGTGGACCGGGCAGGAGGACCCGGAGAAGGTCGAGGCGGAGATCTGCGCGATCTTCCCCAAGAGCGAGTGGACGATGCTCTCGCACCGGGTCGTCTTCCACGGCCGCCGGATCTGCCACTCCCGCAAGCCGGCCTGCGGAGCCTGCCCGATCGCCCCGCTGTGCCCCGCGTACGGGGAGGGCGAGACGGACCCGGAGAAGGCGAAGAAGCTGCTCAAGTACGAGAAGGGCGGCCAGCCGGGCCAGCGGCTGACCCCGCCCCCGGACTACCCGGGGCTCCCGGCCCCGCCGTTGGCCGCGCGGGCGGCGGCGCAGCCGTAGGAACGATTCGGTACCCGGACCGCGTTTGGCGGTGTGGGAGAACACGGACAGGGGTGCCTATGACTGGGGCTACGCAGAACCGCCCGGCCGACGCCGGTACGCAGAGGGCGGCCCGCGGGACGGTGGGCTCCGCCGAGCCGCCGGGCCGGGCCGCCGCTCCGCCCGGCCCGCTCCCTGCCGCGCCTGGTGGGCCCGGTGGGGCCGGCGGGGCCCCTGTGGTGCCCGGGCCGCCCCCGGGCGCGCAGCAGGCCCCGTACGGCGCCTTCCCGCCCCCTGCCGGGCGGGGCAGCACCGAGCTCACCACCGACGGGCTGCCCGGCTGGCTCGGCCCGGTCGTGGACGCCGCCCGGACGGTCCGCCCGGCCCAGCTGAGCCGGTTCCTGCCGCCCGAGGACGGGCGGGGCCGCCAGTCCGCGGTGCTGATCCTGTTCGGCGAGGGCCCCCGCGGCCCCGAGCTCCTCCTCATGGAGCGGGCCAGCAGCCTCCGTGCCCACCCCGGCCAGCCCTCCTTCCCCGGCGGCGCCCTCGACCCCGAGGACGGCGACCCGCAGACCACCGGGCCGCTGCGCGCCGCCCTGCGCGAGGCCGAGGAGGAGACCGGCCTCGATCCCGCCGGGGTCCAGCTCTTCGGGGTGCTGCCCCGCCTCTACATCCCGGTCAGCGAGTTCGTCGTGACCCCGGTGCTGGGCTGGTGGCGGGCCCCGAGCCCGATCGGCGCCGTGGACCCGGCCGAGACGGCGCGGGTGTTCACGGTTCCCGTGGCGGATCTCACGGACCCCGGCCACCGGGTCACCGTCGTCCACCCGAGTGGGCACCAAGGTCCCGCGTTCACCGTCGAATCGGCTCTGGTCTGGGGTTTTACCGCCGGAGTGATCGACCGGATCCTGCATTTCGCGGGCTGGGAGCTCCCTTGGGACCGATCCCGGCACGTACCGCTCGACTGGCGCTCATGAGACGGTGGCCCATGTGAACGTGCTGGACATCCTGTTGCTGGTCGCCGCCGTGTGGTTCGCGATCGTGGGCTACCGCCAGGGGTTCGTCGTCGGCATCCTGTCGGTGATCGGCTTCCTCGGCGGTGGTCTCATCGCCGTGTCCCTGCTCCCGCTGATCTGGGACCGGGTGACCGACAACGGCACCCAGGTGTCCACCACGGTCGTCGTCATCGCCGTCGTCGCGATCATCATCTGCGCCTCGATCGGTCAGGCCCTGACGACCCATCTGGGCAGCCGCCTGCGGCGCTACATCACCTGGTCGCCGGCGCGCGCGCTGGACGCGACCGGCGGCGCCCTGGTCAACGTGGTCGCGATGCTGCTGGTGGCGTGGCTGATCGGCTCGTGGGTCGCCGTCACCTCCCTGCCCACGGTGGGCAAGGAGGTCCGCAACTCCAAGGTGCTGACGGGCGTGTCGCGGGTCCTGCCGGACCAGGCGAACACCTGGTTCTCGGACTTCAGTTCCACCCTCGCGCGCAACGGCTTCCCCCAGGTGTTCAGCCCGTTCTCCAACGAGCCCATCACCGAGGTGAGGGCGCCCGACCCGGCGCTCGCCACCAGCCCCGTCACCGGGCAGGCCAAGCGCTCGATCGTGAAGGTCGTCGGCACCGCGCCCAGTTGCAGCAAGGTGCTGGAAGGCACCGGTTTCGTCTTCGCGCCCGGCAAGGTGATGACCAACGCCCACGTCGTGGGCGGGGTCACCGAACCGACCGTGCAGATAGGCGGCGAGGGCAAGCTCTACGACGCCAAGGTCGTGCTCTACGACTGGGCGCGCGACATCGCCGTCCTGGACGTGCCGAAGCTGAAGGCCCCGCCGCTGGAGTTCATCGACAAGGACGCGGGCAGCGGCAGCGACGCGATCGTCGCCGGCTTCCCGGAGAACGGCGCCTACGACGTCCGCCCGGCCCGTGTCCGCGGCCGGATCAACGCCAACGGCCCGGACATCTACCACCGGGGCACCGTCCGCCGTGACGTGTACTCGCTGTACGCGACGGTCCGCCAGGGCAACTCCGGCGGCCCGCTGCTCACGCCCGACGGCAAGGTGTACGGGGTCATCTTCGCGAAGTCGCTCGACGACCCGAACACCGGTTACGCCCTGACGGCGGACGAGATCCGCGACGACATCCGGCTCGGCGCCGCCGCCACGCGCAGGGTCGACAGCCAGACCTGCGCCCTCTGAGCCGTACGGGCGCGGAGGTCCGTACGGCACGAGGGTGCGTCCACGAGTCGGTGTCCGCATGTGGAGCGTCCGCAGGCGGAGCGTCTGCGTGCGAAGCGTTTGCGTGCGAAGCGGGTGCGCCGGCGTCCGTGCGCCGCGCCGGGCTCTACGTCCGCGGGTGGCGGAGCCGTGCCGAGACCCAGCGGGCGCGGCGGCGCAGGATGCGCGGAATTCCGAGCCGGAGGTCGTGGCCGTGCCGGCCAGGCCTCTCGTGGGTGCCCGGCGCGGTGGCCGAGCGGCGTTCGTGTGCGGTGTCACCGTAGTCGTGCGTCCAGCTCATACTCCGAGCTGTGCCCGTGCCCCAAGGTCGGTAATCCCGTCCGGGGCGGCCAATTGGCCTATGCGCCGGGCAATTGAATGCTTGTCATATGGGAGCGGCCGCGGACTGCCGGTGCGTCAGGATCCCCCGGGAGCCGCCCCGCAGCCCGACCGGGGCGCCTCAGCGGTCCGGCTCGGGGTCCTTGAGCCAGTTCACGAGCTCGGTGGAGAACGCCGCCGGGTCCTCCTCGTGCGGGAAGTGCCCGAGGCCGTCGAACAGTCGCCACCGGTACGGGGCTTCGACGTACTCGCCGGAGCCCGCCGCGCTCCGCGTCCGCATCACCGGGTCGAGCGAGCCGTGCAGGTGCAGGGTCGGCACCCGGACCGGGCGCTTCATCCGGCGGTTGAACTGGAGCCCGTCGGGACGGGCCATCGACCGCATCATCCAGCGGTACGGCTCCACCGAGCAGTGCGCGGTGGACGGGATGCACATCGCCCTGCGGTAGACGTCGAGGTCCGCGTCCTCGGGGTGGAGCGGTCCCGACCAGTCGCGGATCAGCTCGCCCACGAGGGCCCCGTCGTCGGCGACGAGCTGCCGCTCGGGGACGAACGGCCGCTGGAAGCCCCAGATGTGCGAACTGGCCCTGGTCTGCCCGAAGTCCGACAGCATCGCGGAACGCCAGCGACGGGGGTGCGGCATGGAGGAGACCACGAGCCGGCGCACCAGCTTGGGCCGCATCACGGCGGCCGTCCAGGCGAGGTAGCCGCCCAGGTCGTGCCCGACCAGGGCGGCGTCCGGCTCGCCGAGGGACCGTACGACCCCGGTGATGTCGAGCGCGAGGTTGGCGGGGTCGTAGCCGCGCGGGGTGCGGTCGCTGCCGCCCACGCCGCGCAGGTCCATCGCGACCGCCCGGTACCCGGCGTCGGCGAGCGCCGTGAGCTGGTGGCGCCAGGTCCACCAGAACTGCGGGAAGCCGTGCAGGAGCAGCACCAGCGGCCCGTCCCCGAGCTCGGCGACGTGGAAACGCGCGCCGTTGGCCGCGACGTCGCGGTGGGTGACCTTGCGGCCGCCGGGGAGGTCGAGCCGTACCGCCGTGGCAGCAGTGGGGGGAGTGCTGGGGTCCGGCGTGGGCGCTGTCATGAGGACGAGCGTGTCACACCCACGGCCTGGTCACTCACCGGCCGCGGGTGCGGCTTGACGGTCCCGACGAGCGCCGCGGTCTGCTTGACGGACTCGATGGTCTTCACCGGGGGCTTGACCTTCTTGAACTTCGCCCACGCGAGCAGCCCGATCAGAACCGCGACCAGCCAGAACACCGCTCCCACGATCAGGAAGCAGGCCCACAGCGGCAGCCCGAGATTGTGGATGCCGTACGCCGCGGCGAAACTCAGTACGGGGATGGAGAAGACGATCAGCACGCCCGCTACGATCGCGGCGCCACTGCCGATGCCCGCCCGCTTGACGTCCTGCTTGATCTCCACCTTCGCGAGGGCGATCTCGTCGTGCACCAGGGCGGACATCTCGGCGGTGGCCGAGGCGACCAGCTGGCCGAGTGTGCGCTCGGCTCCCCGCGCCCCTTGGTCCACTGCGCTCATTCGCTCTCTCCCTCTGTCGTCTGCTGTCGGCGGCTGTCCTGCGTCGTCTGTCAGATCATGCCGGACGGTCGGCTCCGGCGCTGGACCCGGATGCCGCTTCGGACGTGGCGGCCGATGCCGCCGCGGCCCTGCGGCGGTGCTCGGCGGCCCTGTCCTCGTAGATCCGGGCCATCCGGAGGTGGTACTCGGGCTTGTCCTCCTCGTAGATGTCGGGGATGCCGTCGTGGTCCTCGTCGCGCTCCTCCGCCTCGGTGAGCGCCCGGTACTTCCGGTCGCGGAGCTTGAGCAGGACGCACGCGACGACGGCGGCGATCAGCGAGCCGATCAGTACGGCCGCCTTGACCTCGGAGGTGAGGACCGGGTCGTCGCTGAAGGCGAGTTCGCCGATGAGGAGGGAGACGGTGAAGCCGATGCCGGCGAGCGAGGCCACGGCGAGCACGTCGGGCCAGGCCAGGTCGTCGTTCAGCTCGGCCTTGGTGAAGCGGGCCGCCAGCCAGGTGCCGCCGAAGATGCCCACCGTCTTGCCGACGACCAGGCCGAGGACCACGCCGAGGGTCTCGGGGCGGGTGAAGACCTGGGCGATGGCCTCGTCGGAGAGGGAGACACCGGCGGAGAAGAACGCGAAGAGGGGTACGGCCAGTCCGGCGGACAGGGGCCGTACGAGGTGCTCGATGTGCTCGCCCGGGGACTGGGACTCGCCCTCCCTGCGGGAGCAGCGGAGCATCAGGCCCATGGCGACACCGGCGATGGTGGCGTGGACGCCGCTGTTGTACATCAGGCCCCAGATGACCAGGGCGAGCGGGACGTAGACGTACCAGCCGTGGACCTCTTTGCGGAGCAGGAACCAGAAGAGGACCAGGCCCGCGAGGGCCCCGCCGAGCGCCGCGAAGTTGAGGTCGCTGGTGAAGAACACCGCGATGATCATGATGGCGAAGAGGTCGTCGACGACCGCGAGGGTCAGCAGGAAGGCGCGCAGGGCGGAGGGCAGCGAGGTGCCGATGACCGCGAGTACGGCGAGGGCGAAGGCGATGTCGGTGGCGGTGGGAACCGCCCACCCGTCCATCGAGCCGCTGCCGAGGGTGTTGACCAGTACGTACACCAGCGCGGGTGCGGCCATGCCGCAGAGGGCGGCGATCACCGGGAGGGCGGCGGCCTTCGCGTCGCGCAGGTCGCCCGCGACGAGCTCGCGCTTGAGCTCGATGCCGGCGACGAAGAAGAAGATCGCGAGCAGGCCGTCGGCCGCCCAGTGCTGGAGCGAGAGGTCGAGGCCGAGGGAGGCCGGGCCGATGTGGAAGGACCCGACGCTGTAGTAGCTCTCCGAGATGCCGGGGACGTTCGCCCAGATCAGGGCGGCGACGGCCGCCACGAGCAGCAGCACGCCGCCGACGGTCTCGGTGCGCAGCGCGGCGGCGACGAAACGGCGCTCGGGCAGCGACATCCGGCCGAGGAGCTTGCGGCTGGGGGTGGGCGTGGGCGTGTCCACGGTGGGGGCACCTCCGGTTGGTCGACGGCATGGCTCATGCAGTTGCCGACCAGACTTCCCGGCGCACCCTGTGTTGTTCGCACTGTTCGGACGTCCCTTGAGACGTCACCTATTGACGTTTCACCTATTTTACAGGGCTGCACAGTCGTATCGGGTGACCATCACCTTAAACGGGCGGAGGGCGTCCCGCGCGTGACGCGCCGGACGCCCTCCCGGGCCCGTGGAACCGCCGGCGTCAGTCCTCGCTGCCAGCGGCCGGGAGCTTGGACTGGATCAGGTCCATGACCGAGGAATCGGCCAGCGTGGTGACGTCACCGACCGCGCGGTTCTCCGCCACGTCGCGCAGCAGGCGGCGCATGATCTTGCCCGAGCGGGTCTTCGGCAGCTCCTGCACCGGCAGGATGCGCTTCGGCTTGGCAATGGGGCCGAGCGTGGCGCCCACGTGGGCGCGCAGCTCCGCTACCAGGGTGTCGGTCTCGGAGGCGCTGCCGCGCAGGATGACGAAGGCCACGATGGCCTGACCGGTGGTCTCGTCGTTGGCGCCGACCACGGCTGCCTCGGCGACCGAGGGGTGCGAGACGAGCGCCGACTCGACCTCGGTCGTGGAGATGTTGTGGCCGGAGACCAGCATGACGTCGTCGACCCGGCCGAGCAGCCAGATGTCGCCGTCGTCGTCCTTCTTGGCCCCGTCGCCCGCGAAGTACTTGCCCTCGAAGCGCGACCAGTAGGTGTCGATGAAGCGCTGGTCGTCACCCCAGATGGTGCGCAGCATGGAGGGCCACGGCTCGGTGAGGACGAGGTAGCCGCCTCCGCCGTTCGGGACTTCGTTCGCCTCGTCGTCCACGACGGTGGCGGCGATGCCGGGCAGCGCGCGCTGTGCGGAGCCCGGCTTGGTCTCGGTGACGCCCGGCAGCGGGGAGATCATCATGGCGCCGGTCTCGGTCTGCCACCAGGTGTCCACGATGGGACAGCGGTCGCCGCCGATGTGCTTGCGATACCAGATCCAGGCCTCGGGGTTGATCGGCTCGCCGACCGAGCCGAGCACGCGCAGGCTCGACAGGTCGAACTTCGCGGGGATGTCGTCGCCCCACTTCATGAACGTCCGGATGGCCGTGGGCGCCGTGTACAGGATGGTGACGCCGTACTTCTGCACGACCTCCCAGAACCGGCCCTGGTGCGGGGTGTCGGGCGTGCCCTCGTAGATCACCTGGGTGGCGCCGTTCGCGAGCGGCCCGTAGACGATGTACGAATGCCCGGTCACCCAGCCGATGTCGGCGGTGCACCAGTAGACGTCGGTCTCCGGCTTGAGGTCGAAGACGGCGTGGTGGGTGTAGGCCGCCTGCGTGAGGTAGCCGCCCGAGGTGTGCAGGATGCCCTTGGGCTTCCCCGTGGTCCCCGAGGTGTACAGGATGAACAGCGGGTGCTCGGCGTCGAAGGCCTGCGGGGTGTGCTCGGCGGACTGGCGGCCGACCACGTCGTGCCACCAGACGTCGCGGCCCTCGGTGAAGGCGGTGTCCTGGCCGGTGCGGCGTACGACGAGTACGTGCTCGACCTGCGGGCACTTGGCGACGGCGGCGTCGATGGCGGGCTTGAGCGCGCTCGGCTTGCCGCGGCGGTAGCCGCCGTCGGCGGTGATCACGAGCTTCGCGTCGGCGTCCTGGATGCGGGAGGCGACGGCGTCGGCGGAGAAGCCGCCGAAGACCACGGAGTGCGCGGCGCCCACGCGGGCGCACGCGAGCATCGCGACGACCGCCTCGGGGATCATCGGCAGGTACACGGCGACGCGGTCGCCGGCCTGCACGCCCAGCTCGGTCAGGGCGTTGGCGGCCCGGGAGACCTCGTCCTTGAGCTCGGCGTAGGTGATGGCGCGGCTGTCGCCGGGCTCGCCCTCGAAGTGGATGGCGACGCGGTCGCCGTTGCCGGCCTCGACGTGGCGGTCCACGCAGTTGTACGCGACGTTCAGCTTGCCGTCCGCGAACCACTTCGCGAAGGGCGGGTTGGTCCAGTCGAGCGTTTCCGTCGGCTCGGTGGCCCAGGTCAGCCGCCGGGCCTGCTCGGCCCAGAAGCCCAGCCGGTCCGCGTCGGCCTGTGCGTACGCAGCCTGTGTCACGTTGGCGGCGGTGGCCAGATCGGCAGGCGGTGCGAACCGCCGCTCCTCCTTGAGCAGATTGGCCAGGCTTTCATTGCTCACGACATCTCCCTTTCCCAGGGTGTCCGTTGTGTCCCCGGGCATAGCTCATCAGTCGGAGGCCCAGGTGACAAGGGGTAACCGAGAATTGGTTTAGACCTATAGCACGTCTGGGGCCGCATGCGAACGGTGTCCGGACCGCGGCGTCCGGCGCACGAAGGGCCCCTCACCGCAGCAGGATGCGGCAAGGGGCCGAACGGTTGCACGGATACGGGAGGGTATCGGTTCAGGCGTGCTGCCCGATCTGACCGACGCTGTCGAAGACCCGGCAGTCGAAGAAGTCCTGGCCCTCGGACAGCAGATAGGCCTGGGCCTCACCCACGTGGAAGTACATCCCGTGCAGCTCCAGCGTGCCCTCGGCGAGCCTGCGCGCCACCGATTCGTGGGCCTTCAGGTGCTCCAGCTGCTGCACCACGTTGGTCAGGCACAGCTGCTCCACGGCGTCCGCCGGGAGGCGGCCCGAGATCCGCGCCCAGGCGTGGTGGCGGCTGGCCATCCGCTCCAGGCTGGGCAGGCCGTGCCGCAGCCAGCGGCGCAGCGGGGTCATCGGGGTGGAGGGCGAGGAGCTGAGCAGCGCCTGCATGGCCCCGCAGCCCGAGTGCCCGCACACCGTGATGCTGTCCACCTGGAGCACGTCCACGGCGTACTCGATGGCCGCCGCGACCGAGTCGTCCCCGGACTCGGCGCCCGGCATCGGGACGAGGTTGCCGACGTTGCGGACGGTGAACAGGTCGCCCGGGCCGCTCGCCGTGATCATGCTCGTCACCAGACGGGAGTCCGCGCAGGTCAGGAAGAGCTGCGAGGGCCGCTGACCCTCGCGGGCCAGCCGCGCCAGCTCGTCCCGTACGTGGGGCGCCGTGTCGCGCTGGAAGGCGCCGATCCCGCTGGCCAGCTGGCCAGCGCCGCGCCGGCGGGGGGCCGCGGCCGCCTCCTCCGACCCTGCGGTCCTGGCCGTCTCCGCGGCCGTCGGGGCCGTACGGCTTCCCGTGGTCCGGTGGTCGCAGTGGTTCTGCCAGGGGGTCCAGGGCCGGCAGCACTGGTGCGCCCCGCGCTGGGGCGAGCGCCGGGACCGGTCGCGCTGGACGCGGTCGGCGAGGCCCGCGCGGTCCGAGCGGTCGGTACGGCCCCCGGGCCCGTCCGGGTCGGCTCCGTCGGCATCGATGCCGGTGCCGGCGAGGAGGCCGGCCCGGTCGGCCCGGTCGTCCTCGGAGGCGTGCGCCGCGGCCCCGGAGCGGCCGCTGACCTCCAGCGAGCCCCCGTGCGCGAGGTGGGAGTCCTGCCAGTCCTGCAGCGTCTCGTAGGCCGCGTGGTCCATGAACGAGCCGTCCAGCTCGATCACCGCGTGCCGGTCGTGCGGGATCTGGTTCAGCACCCGGCTCAGCCGCGGCACGGCGAGGAAGGTCAACTGGCCGCGCGCGCAGACCCGGTGGGTTCCGTTCTCCAGCTGCTCCAGGGTGATCCGGGTCCGGGCCAGCCGGTGCAGCGCCAGCGCCACGGCCACCGCGATGCCGATGGCCACGCCCTCCAGGACGCCGCCGAGCACCACGGCCGCGATGGTCGTCCCGTAGACGAGGACTTCCCGGTGCCGGGTGACGCTGCGCAGGTGCGTGATGCTGACCATCTGCACGCCGACGGCCATGACCAGCGCGGCCAGCGCGGCCAGCGGGATGAGGTCGAGGACGGGCACCAGCAGTCCGGCCGCCAGGAGCACCCAGAAGCCGTGCATCATGGAGGATCTGCGGCTGGCCGCACCGGACTTGACGTTGGCCACGCTGCGGACGGCCACCCCCGTGATGGGCAGCCCTCCCAGGGCCCCGGACACGATGTTCGCGGCGCCCTGGCCGCGCAGTTCCCGGTTGAGGTCGGCGCGCGGCGGGCGGTTGGTCGTGCCGCGTTCGGAAGCGATCAGCTTGTCGGTGGCGACCGCCGACAGCAGGGACTCCACACTGCCGACGAGGGTGATGGTCAGTACGGCGGCGATGAGTCCGAGGACGGGGCCCTCGGGAAGCTCGGGCAGGGCGTGGCTGCGCCAGGACGGCAGGTCCACCCGGGGGAGGGTGAGCCCGGCCAGGGCGGCGAAGGCCGTGGCCGTGGCGACGGCGGCGAGCGCGGCCGGAACCTTGCGCAGGGCGCGGCCCGCCCGCCCGGGCAGCCGCGGCCAGCCGAGCAGGACCACCAGGGTCAGTGCGCTGGCGCCGAGCGCGGCCGGGTGCAGGTCGGCCAACTGGCCTGGGAGCCCCTGCACGTTGGCCACGGCGGAGCTCTGCGGGGTGCCGCCGAGCACGATGTGCAGCTGGGCGAGCGCGATGGTCACGCCGATGCCCGCGAGCATGCCGTGCACGATGGCCGGACTGACCATGAGCGCCGACCGGGCGGTGCGCAGCGCGGCGAGCCCGAGCTGGCAGCAGCCCGCGAGCACGGTGATCGCGCAGGTGGTGCGCCACCCGTAGTGCTGGATCAACTCGGCGGTGACGACGGTGAGTCCGGCTGCGGGCCCGCTCACCTGGAGCGGGGCGCCGCCGAGCCGGGCGGCGACGATTCCGCCGACCGCTGCGGCGACCAGGCCCGCCTGGAGCGGCGCGCCGGTGGCCAGGGCGATGCCGAGCGAGAGCGGCAGGGCGATCAGGAAGACGGCGATGGAGGCGGAGAGGTCCGCGGAGAAGTCCTTGCGGGCCTTCTCGCGGGCGGGTGTGGGGGAGATGGCTGTCATAAGGTCCCGTCTCCTCGGGGGAGGGGTGAAGCGGCGGGAGTCTCAACACTCGGTAAATGGATGGTAATCCAGAGTAAAGGGGGATGGTGAATAATTGGGGCAAATAGTCTACGAATTAGCACGCAAGGGTGAATAAGCATTTTGTCCGGCTTGTCATACCTTCCTCACGGTGGACCGCATGGGACGTTGCGGCGCGGAAGTCCTGCGATGGAACTGCGAGGGAGAGGTGGGGCGGATGATCGCCGCCACGAAGAAGATCGCCGGCGGCCTGGTCGCCACGGCGCTTGTGCTGGGGGTTGCCGGCTGCAGCTCCTCGGAGCCCGCCAAGCCCCCGGCCCCCGGGGGCCAGAACCCCAAGAAGGGCGCCGCCGCCCCGGAGGCCCCGGGCAGCGTCAACCGGCTCATCGGTGACGGCTCGACCGCGTACACCGGATCGCAGCCGAACGTACAGAAGCCGCAGAAGCTGAAGCCGGGCGAGAAGCCGCCCCAGTTCGTGGTGTTCTCGTGGGACGGCGCCGGCGAGGACAGCCAGAAACTGTTCTCGCACTTCCGCGAGGTGGGCAAGCAGTACAACGCCCGGATGACGTACTTCCTCAGCGGCGTGTACATGCTCCCGGAGGAGAAGCGCACCCTCTACACCGCCCCGCAGCACGCGGCGGGCCGTTCGGACATCGGCTTCGGCGACCTCCAGGGCATCAAGGACACGGCCACCCAGGTGCGCGGGGCCTGGCTGGAGGGCAATGAGATCGGCACCCACTTCAACGGGCACTTCTGCGGCCCCGAGGGCGGTGTGGGTACCTGGTCCGTGGAGGAGTGGAAGAGCGAGATCAACCAGGCCAAGTCCTTCGTCAAGAACTGGAAGACGAACGCGGGCCTGAAGGGGATGGAAGCGCTCCCCTTCGACTACGACAAGGAGCTCATCGGGGCCCGCACCCCGTGCCTCGAAGGCCAGAAGAATTTCATGCTGGCGGCCAAGGACATGGGCTTCCGCTACGACTCCAGCGGCATCAGCAAGCAGATCTGGCCCAAGAAGACCGACGGCCTCTGGGACCTTCCGCTGCAGCTGGTCCCCATGCCCGGCCGGGCCTTCGACACCCTGAGCATGGATTACAACTACATGGTCAACCAGTCCGGGACGACCTCGCAGGGAGACCCCTCGCAGCACCAGTACTGGGGCGACCAGATGCGCGACGGCCTGCGGCAGGCCTTCGACCGTGTCTACCAGGGCAACCGCGCGCCGCTGATCATCGGCAACCACTTCGAGTCCTGGAACGGCGGCACCTACATGCGTGCCATCGAGGAGTCGATCAAGGGCATGTGCACCAAGCCCGAGGTACGCTGCGTGCCGTTCCGCGAGCTGGCGGACTGGCTGGACGCGCAGGACCCGAAGGCCCTGGAGTGGATGCGCACCCTCGACGTCGGCGAGACGCCGAAGCAGGGCTGGGAGAAGTTCCTGACCGCGGGGCCGCCGGTGAAGCCGACCGCCCCCGCGGACGTCAAGCCGGCTGCGGAGCAGGCTGAAGCGGCTGCGGACGAGGGCTGACCAGAGCCCCGCCTTCCCCCGCGTGCTCCACCCCCTCGTGGAGCACGAAATCGGGGTCGACCTGGTCCGCCAGGTCGACCCCGGTCTTGGCGTTCCCCCAGCTCTCGGCGTTCTTCAGGTGGAACCGGACCATCTGCTCGGTGTACCGGTCCCAGTCACGCTGCACGTACGAGTCGTCGGCCGCGTCCTGGAGTGCCTGCAGGGCGAGCCGGTTGGTCGCCTCCAGCAGCTCGAAGGCGGCCGGGCGGCCCTTCTCCATCGCCCGCACCCAGTCCGAGTGCCCGACGGTGACGAGCAGGTCCTCGCCGACCTCGTCCTGCAGGAACTCGATGTCCTCGGGTCCCTGCACCTTGTTCCCGACGACCTTGAGCGCCACTCCGAAGTCCCGCGCGTACTCCTTGTACTGGCGGTAGACGGAGATGCCCTTGCGGGTCGGCTCGGCCACGAGGAAGGTCACGTCGAAGCGGGTGAACATGCCCGAGGCGAAGGAGTCCGACCCGGCCGTCATGTCGACGACCACGTACTCGTCGGGGCCGTCGACGAGGTGGTTGAGGCAGAGCTCGACCGCCCCGACCTTCGAGTGGTAGCAGGCCACTCCCAGGTCGGCCTCGGTGAACGGCCCGGTGGCCATGAGCCGTACGGGGTCGCCGTCGAGCAGCAGCGTGCGCGCGCAGGCCTCGTACACCGGGTTGTCGCCGGTGACGCGCAGCAGGCGCGAGCCGCGGCCCGGCGGGGTGGTCTTGATCATCGTGTCGGCGGACGCGATCCGCGGGTTGGACCCCCGCAGGTACTCCTTGATCAGGGGCAGGTGCGCGCCCAGCGCGGGCAGTTCGGCCGCCTCGGCGTCGCCCAGGCCGAGCGCGGCGCCCAGGTGTTGGTTGATGTCGGCGTCCACCGCGACGACGGGGGCTTCGTTGGCGGCGAGGTGGCGGATGAAGAGGGAGGACAGCGTGGTCTTGCCGCTGCCGCCCTTTCCCACGAAAGCGATCTTCATGTTCACCAAGCGTAGTGGAACGGTAGCGACGTGTGGTCGAGGTGAGTGAAGAAGACCACTCCAATGAGGGGTCGGTGCTGCGGGTGCGCAGTGCGTAGGCTCCCTACTTATGAGTAGCGCTGCTGACCCGCTGGCCCCGCTGGCCGGTCTCCCGGGTGTCGCCGGGTCCGTCGATTCCGTACGCAAGGCCGTGGACCGGGTGTACGGGCACCGGGTGATGCGCCGGCGCAGTGCGGAGATCACCTCGGAGGCCGCGCTGCGCGGTGCCCGCGGGAGCGCGGCCCTGTCCGGTGCCGACTGGGCGCTGGAGGAGGTGCGCCGCCGCACCGACTTCGGATCGGAGCCGGAGGCGCTGACGCTGGGCGCTGCGCTACGGCTCACGGCGGAGGCCGGGCAGCTGCTGAGCATCTGGCGTCAGTCGCCGCTCCGTGTCCTGGCGCGCCTGCACCTGGTGGCGTCGGGGTCGACGGCCGACGGGGACGTGGTGGGGCGGCCCCGGCTCGCGGGCGAGCCGGTGGACGAACCCCTGGTGGACCTTCCGCTGCCGAGCGCGGAGGAGGTGGCGGGGCGCCTGGACGGGCTGTCCCGGCTGATCATCGCGGGCGGTCCCGCCCCGGCGCTGATCACGGCCGCGGTGGTGCACGGCGAGCTGCTGGCGCTGCGGCCCTTCGCCTCGTACAACGGCCTGGTCGCGCGGGCTGCCGAGCGCATCGTCCTGATCAACAGTGGTCTGGACCCGAAGGCGATCTGCCCGGCGGAGGCCGGACACGCGGAGCAGGGGAGCGCGGCGTACCTGGCGGCCTTCGAGGGCTACCTCTCGGGGACCGGGGAGGGGATGGCCGCCTGGATCGCCCACTGCGGCCGCGCGGTCGAACTCGGCGTCCGCGAGTCGACGGCGGTCTGTGAAGCCCTGCAGCGGGGCGCGGCCTGACATCTCCCCGAACAGGGGTTGCGGCGACACCGTCTTGCTTTGGTGTCGCCGCTGACATGCGCGTCCAGTTACCAAGCGTCCTCGATGATTGCCCATCAGGTCGGGACTTTGCCCGTCACCTGGTGCGGCTGGCCCGTAATCGACGGGTCGACGTCGCGTGGGTACTCGGCGCTCATGCATCGGTCCGTGGGCCTTACTGCGTTTTAAAGATGATCCTCTCGGATGTTCTTTGGTCTCGCGGGCCGTTGATTCCTTTGTACTCCGCTTCGGAGATATCCGGAACCCCTCGCCCCACTTCTTTACTTTCCGGGACGAGCGCGGACGAATGGGACGGCCCGCGTTCCGGCAGGTCAGGACATTCGAATCGGTGGGGTGACGGGTGACGGGTGGCGGGTGGCGGGGCGGCTGGGTGGCCGGTGCCGGTTCCGGGGTGGAGGCCGGGTCAGTGGGCGGCGGCCAGGGCGCGCACGCCGGCCCGGCGCCGGCTCGCGTACCAGACGAGTCCCGCGGCCGCCGCCGCTCCCACGGCCGCCGCTGCGACCAGTGCGGGCCGCGGCGGCATCGACAGCCCGGGCAGCCGCTGCTTGAGGCGTACGGGGCGGTTGAAGACCAGGACGGGCCACTCCCGGGCCACGGCCTCCCGGCGCAGCGCCCGGTCGGGATTGACCGCGTGCGGGTGTCCGACCGCCTCCAGCATCGGGACGTCGGTGGCGGAGTCGCTGTAGGCGTAGCACCGGGAGAGGTCGTAGCCCTCGGACTCCGCGAGCTCGCGGACGGCTTCCGCCTTCGTCGGTCCGTAGGCGTAGTACTCGATCTCGCCGGTGAAGCAGCCGTCGTCGCCCACGACCATGCGGGTGGCGACGACCCGGTCGGCACCGAGCATCTCCCCGATGGGCTCGACGACTTCCGCTCCGGAGGTCGAGACGATCACCACGTCCCGCCCGGCCGTGTGGTGGGCCTCGATGAGGGACGCGGCCTCGTCGTAGATGATCGGGTCGATGAGGTCGTGCAGGGCTTCCGCGACGATCTCCCGCACCTGCTGCACGTTCCACCCCTTGCAGAGGGCGGACAGGTACTCCCGCATCCGTTCCATCTGGTCGTGGTCGGCTCCGCCGGCCAGGAAGATGAACTGCGTATACGCGGTGCGCAGAACGGCTCGCCGGTTGATCAGGCCGCCCTGGTAGAAGGACTTGCTGAACGTCAGGGTGCTCGACTTCGCAATGACCGTCTTGTCCAGGTCGAAGAAGGCTGCGGTACGAGGCGAGGAGTGCGGCAGGGGCTGATTTTCCACGCCCCGAGCATATGCGCCCACCATTCGGCGTAAGGTGTGGCGCGTGGGTTTGCCTGAGAAGGCTATCGGGTACACCATGGAAGTCACGGATCGTTCGCGACCGTGCTAACCCGGTCTGGCTCCTCCCCCCCCGAGTCGGACCGTGGGGACGACCCCCGCTCTCCCCCCCGGCGGGGGTCGTCGCATGTCCGGACGCGGTTCGCGTCCCTGCCTTCGGCCCCAAGCGACCATCTCCCAGCCCCTTTCCTCATGACGGGGCCTGCGTGGTGAAGGCCCTCACCTCATCAAACTCGTGACGCAGCGTAGTGGTTCCGCCGCGCTCTGGAACTCACCTGTGAGGGTGACCGGGATATCCACAATCGGACCGCTGTCCACAGTTTTCCAACAAGATCCACTTCATTTCCCCGATGGCTGCACCGTGATGAGGGCCGCGAAGTCCGCGGCGCTCGGATATGTGGCGAGAAGGGGGCGGAGATCGTGGCGCGATCGAAGTCGTGTGAAGTGTCGGAAAACGTGGTGGCCGGGAAGCGGACCGGTTCGGGGACACGCTGGAAAGCAGGTGCGGTGGGCGGCGCGGGGAGGGATCCGGCGGCCGGGCCCACGGGCGGCCGGCCGCTGATCATCACGGAGGATCCCCTGCTGCTCGACGACCTGTTGCGGCTGTGCGCCGCGGCGGGGGCCGAGCCGCACGTCCGCCACGCGCTGCCGGAGCGAACCGGCGCGCCGGGCGGGGCCCGGGAGACGGATGGGGCCGGGGTCGCCGCGGACGGCGGGGGCGTCGGCTGGGAGTCGGCGCCGCTGGTGCTGGTAGGGGACGACGCGGCGCGGCGGGTGCGGGGAGCCCCGCGCCGGGACGGGGTGCTCCTTGTCGGCAGGGATCTGGACGACCCCCTGGTGTGGCAACGCGCGCTGGAGATCGGCGCCGAGGAGGTGCTCCGGCTCCCCGACGCGGAGAGCCGCCTCGTCGACCGCATCGCGGACGTGGTGGAAGGGGCCGGGCGGCCGGCCCTCGCCGTCGGGGTGATCGGCGGCAGTGGCGGCGCGGGGGCTTCCACCCTCGCGTGCGCGCTGGCCTTACGGGCGGCCCGCGCCGGGGAGCGGACCATCCTCATCGACGGCGACCCGCTCGGCGGGGGCATCGACGTCCTGCTTGGCGGAGAGTCCGTACAGGGGCTGCGCTGGCCGGACTTCGCGGGCTCGCGGGGCCGGGTCGGTGCCGGGGCGCTGGAGGAGTCCCTGCCCGAACTGCACGCGCTACGGGTGCTCAGCTGGGATCGCGGGGACCGGGTGGCGGTGCCGCCCGCCGCGACGCGGTCGGTGGTCGCCGCCGCGCGCCGCCGGGGCGGGGTGGTCGTGGTCGACCTGCCCCGGCGCGTGGACGAGGCGGTGGCCGAGGTGCTGGCCCAGCTGGACCTGGTGCTGATGGTGGTGCTGGGCGAGTTGCGCGCGGTGGCTGCCGCGGGGCGGGTCGCGGCCGGGGTGCGGATGGCGGCCCGGGACGTGCGCGTCGTCGTACGGGGCCGCGGTCCGGCGGGCCTCGATCCGGAGGACGTGGCCGGACTGTTGGGGGTGCCGCTGGCCGGCGAGGTACCGGTCGAGGTGGGGCTTCCCGGGCGGGTGGCCGAGGGGGAACCTCCCGGGGCTCAGGGGCGCGGAGCGCTGGCCCGCTTCTGCGACGGCTTCTGGCAGCGGGCGCTCGGTCCCGCCCAGGGGGTGCCGGCATGAGCGCCGTACTGCTGGACGCGGTGCGCCGGCGGCTCGCCGAGAGCGGGGCGGAGCCGACGCCGGCCAGGGTGGCGGCGGCCCTGCGGGCCCAGGGCCGGCTGCTGGGTGACGCGGAAGTGCTCGGTGTCGCGGCGGAGTTGCGGTCCGAGCTGGTCGGCGCGGGCCCGCTGGAGGCGCTGCTCACCGACCCCGAGGTCACCGACGTACTGGTCGCGGCTCCCGACCGGGTGTGGGTGGACCGGGGCGGTGGTCTGGAGCTGACCGGGGTGACCTTCACCGGCGCCGATGCCGTGCGGCGGCTCGCCCAGCGGCTGGCCGCCGTGGCGGGGCGGCGGCTGGACGACGCGCGGCCCTGGGTGGACGCCCGGATGCCGGACGGCACCCGGCTGCACGCCGTACTGCCGCCGGTCGCCGTCGGATCGGCCTGCCTCTCCCTGCGGGTGGTCCGGCCGCGGGCCTTCACCCTGGAGGAGCTCGTCGCGGCCGGGACGCTGCCGCCCGGCGGGCACCGGCTGCTCCGGGAGATGGTCGAGGCCCGGTTGTCGTTCCTGGTCTCCGGAGGCACGGGCACCGGCAAGACCACCCTCCTCAGTGCCCTGTTGGGGCTTGTCGGGCCCGGTGAGCGGATCGTGCTCGCCGAGGATTCGGCCGAACTGCGGCCCGACCACCCACATGTGGTGCGGCTGGAGACCCGCCCGGCCAACCAGGAGGGGGCCGGTTAGGGCAAGTATTGCTAGATGTCTCAGTGTTGCTTCTGAGGTGTATGAGATCAGCGGGCTTCTTGTTAGGTTCTGTGATCTCTACATGTCTCAGGGGAGGGACAGTTGGACTACTTCTTTGTGTCCCACGAGAAGGTGCGCCGCTACTACGAGGCGCCTCCGGGGGTTCCGCTTGATGCCGCGGCGTACGTACAGCGTCCGGGGGCAGTGAAGGAGGGCACGCCGTTCTTCCTGGGCCCGGACATGCGGCCGGTGGAGCCGTTGTCCAGCTTCTTCCTGGAGCTGTCGAAGACGGTGAAGGCGAAGACGATGCAGGACTACGCCTACGACGTCATGGACCTGGTGGACTTCCTCGAAGAGCTGGACCCGCCAACAGATCTGCTGTCTGCCACCGAGGACGATCTGCTGGCCTACCGCGAGGACTGCACCGAGCTGCGGGAGTCGCCGGACATGCCGGCGACCTGGAAACGCCGCCGGGCGACGATCAACAACTTCTACGACTGGGCGGTCCACGCGAAGCTGGTGGACGAGCGGCCGTATCACCGCCGCAGCAACGGCCGGGACGTGCTGTCCTGGGGTGCGACGAGCGAGCTGAACGTGCGGCATCTGACCTTTCGGCAGTGGCGCTTCCTCAAGCAGGTCGGGCTGCGCGGCCTGCTGCCGGATGACCGTGTTGACCGCGGGTTTCGAGGCCAGTCACCTCTGCGCAACAGTGCTGCTGGGGAGCTGGCGATCACGACCGGCATGCGGTTGCGGGAGTTCAGCTGCCTCTTGGACATTGAGGTGCCGGCGCCGCGGCGGGACGGTTCACCGGCCGAGGTGCCGTTGCAGGCGATCGCGAAGTTCGGGTTGCCGCGCGTGGTCGCGGTCCAGGACGCGACGCTGCGCGAGCTGGACATGTATCGGCGCACGGAGCGAGCCGCGATGGTCCGGGCAGCCGCCAAGGCTCTGTCCAGGCGGCGGGAGGAGCTGTTCGTCGTCTCGGACATCAACCTGCGCCGCAGGAAGCTGACCGGGAACCTCAACGGCCGCCGTCGCACCTTCCGCATCGAGGCGATACCGGCGGAGATCCGGCGCCGGGCAGTCTTCGAGGGCGACCGGGGCCTGGAGCCGATGGCACTGTTCGTCGGCCGGGGCGGGCGGATGCCGACCAAGCAGCGGTGGGATCAGATCTTCGACGAGGCCCATCAGCGGACGCTGCAGATCTCGAAAGAGCACGCGTGTGATGTGGTCATGCCCGAGCAGCTTAAGATCCACGACACCAGGCACACCTTCGCGATCTACATGCTGCAGATGCTGACGCAGCTGGTGGTGCGGGAGGAGGCCGAGCGGCTGCGCGAGGGCGGCCACGGCGCATTCCTGGCAGACCATATTTCCAGGAACCCTCTGCTGATCCTGCAGGGATTGCTGGGACACCGGGATCCGAAATCCACGATGCGGTATCTGCGCTACATCCGGGACACGAATGCCCTGGTCAACAAGGCCATCGAGGAGTGGAACGACCAGGACAAGACCTACGCGGACTATGCGTCGGTGCTGGTGGACCGGGAGGCTGGCTGATGGCCCGGCGAGGAGAGCGCAAGCCCCGCACCCGCTCCAATGCACCCGTTCCAGCCTCGGCGCCGGAGCCGGGCCGCGTCGGGATCCGGGTGTTTCGAGAGGAATACCGAGGCCGGACGAAGGTCCATAGCCTTGATCCGGCGGCCTACCGATGCAGCGTGCTGGCCGCCCAACTGGCGGATGAATGGCTGAAGATCACCAGGGTTACCTCGCTGGCCGGTGGCGGGGACACCTATGCCGGCGCGGCGCGGAGCTTCGCCGAGTTCACTGACCGGCACCTGACGGAGCTCGGCCAAGACCCGGCCCAGGCACGGCTGGACGGACACGCCGTCGACCTCGTGGAAGTCCTCTACGAGTGGGAGGGGTTCCTTCGGCAGAAGCACGGGCTCCAGTCGAAGCAGCCCTACAACAAGGCACGCTCGTTGCTGGCTCTGATTGGGCAGCGAGCCGCTACCGATCCAGGAGTCCCGGAGAACCTCCGGCTGCGGGCACAGGCTCCGGCGGCATTTCGCCCTCCGCCCGCACAGCCGCTGGACGAGTTCTCGAACGCCGAGCGGGTGGCCCTGCGCGACGCTGCCCGCGCGGCGGTGAGGGCGACGGAAGCCCGGCTGGAGATGGGCAGCGCGTTGCTGGCCGCGGGCACAGATCCCCGCATTGGCGGGTGGCGCGAGGTTCCCAACCTCGTCTGGGCAGCCCACAAGGGGATGCTGAGTACGGAGACGCTGAGAAACAACCTGCCC
Source organism: Streptomyces sp. NPDC058619 (assembly GCF_042717785.1). NCBI lineage: Bacteria > Bacillati > Actinomycetota > Actinomycetes > Kitasatosporales > Streptomycetaceae > Streptomyces > Streptomyces sp. NPDC058619. The sequence goes on along the minus strand of NZ_JBHXQN010000012.1, from coordinate 20,277 downwards.
AAGAACGCTGTCTACTGGCCACAGGCGGTGCACGACCTGCTGCCTCCGCCACCGGAAGACCCCAAGGCACAAAAGTCCGGCTTCCGAGTCCTGGGGCGGTCCCTGAGCCGGCTGCTCTTCCCGGACGTACTGGATCTCCAGGCGTTTCGCGTCCTGCTCCTGCTCTCCATGACCGATACCACGGCAGAAGAACTCCATGACCTGCAGCTGCCGGACCTCGAGTTCACTGATGGCGGGCTTCGGCTCGTCCAGCGCAAGATGCGAGCGTCCCGCATTCGCGCTGACCTGCACCCGGAAGCGTCAACGACCGACGACACCGAGGAACTGTTCTACACCGCCGGTGGTGCCTGGGACACGGTCGGTCTCATACGCCGGTTGCTGGCGGTCACGGCACGGGCCCGTGAGGTCTTCGCCCCGGATCCATGGCTGTTCCTGGCCGTCGAACGTCAGCACGAGGGAGGTCACCTGGAGGCGCAACTCGCCAGGTTCAGCCGTCGGAACTGCCGGTTCACCCACTGGATCGCCGTGCAGCGAGACGCGGACGGAAGGCCCCTGGAGATTTCCGAGCCGCACGAAGTCAAACGGCTGCGCAAGACGTCGAAGGTCGTCCGGGCGGTTGCCCTGGGCGGGACCGTCTCAGACCTTGCCGGCGATGACCACCACGTCGAGGTCTATCGCAACCACTACGCACATGGGACCACCGCACACATCCTGGCGGGACAGGCGATCAACAGGTCCCAGGAGTGGGTCTTCCAGCGGACGACGCAAGCCCCCGTGCTCGTCGAGGAGGAAGCAGAGGCCCGCTTGGAGGAACCAGAGGTCGCTGCCGACCTCGGGCTGAGCGTCGGGCAGGCGAAGGCAATGCGAGCGGGCGAACTCGACATGGGCCTGGTGAACTGCCGCGACCCCTACGACTCGCCTCACACTCCGGGCAACAAGCTCTGCCATGTCGCGCCGGCGATGTGCATGCTCTGCCGCAACGCCGTGATCTTCACCTCGCAGTTTCCTCGGCTGCTGATGCTTGCCGATCGCATCGAACGGCTGCGGGCCGCGTTGCCGCCGCCGACGTGGCAGGCCGTCTGGGGGCGCCAGGCCGCGGCGCTGGAAGCGGTCTTCAGCGAGTACGCAGACCGGATTCCGTCAGCGAGAGCGGAGATCGCGGAGCTCGGCCTGCGGCTCGACCTGCCACTGGGACAACGGACGGAGTTCGACCGATGATGGCTCGCCCGGCATACACCCCGCAGCCTTCGGCCAGTTTCCGGGACGACGAGCCGGTCTTCGGGCACTCGCATCAGGTCCTCGAGGGCAGCATCTCGCCCGTGTTCGGTGATCTGCACTTTTGGGCGGGGGACTGCATCGACAGACCCGCCAACCGGGCCCGCGGGGCCTGGAAGATCAACCTGCCGGCGCGTGACTGGCGGCTCAATCTGCTGCTGAGGGAAGTGGCGTTCTCCCTGCTCAACCCCACCCATCCGGTTCTGCGGCGGATGGGCGTGTTCTTGCTGGCCGAGCCGGCGGCCTTCGGCACCGTGATCGCGACGTGCCGGAAACTGCAGGTCATTTGGCGGTGGGGCAGGAAGCAGGGCCTCGGGCAGGATCTGGGCGGGTGGGATCCGCAGGAGTGGCAGTCGTTCATCGAGAGCCAGGCCGCGGAACTGGGATGGCGCACGGTTGCCACCTACATCAACGCAATCCGGAAGCTGCAGTCGGTCGCCGCGGTCGTCACGGACACGACCCCGTTCGAGGATCCGTGGGGGGACGAGCCTGCCGTCCATATAGCGAAAAGGGCCGTTGAGGCGTGCCTGGGCTCGGTGAGCGACTCGGACGGGCTGTCCACTGAGACCATCGCGCCAGAAACCTGGTGGCCCCTGCAGAGGGCCGCCTGGTCATACATTCACACCTTCGCGCCAGACGTCCTCGACTGGAGGGACGCTTTCGAGCGCGAGCTCGCGCAGCTGCCTCAGCCTCCCATCGTGCACAGGCAGCCGTCGGTCAGCGCGGATGATCTGGACGACCAGGTGAAAAGGTGGCTGGCAGAGCCCGAGAATCGCGTCCCGGTCCATGCCCGGGAGTGGAGGGGAGCCCCGGAAGGCTCTCCGATGTGGCTCACCTTGAGCAAGATGATCACGGGCGGGGCGAACATGCACCTGTTCGCCCTCCGGAGGGGTTTCCTGCCTGCACGCGTCGGGGCCCGGCGGGCGGCCGTCCTGAAGGTGGTCGCGCAAGGACGGGTCGAGGCTGTGTATGGCGCGAAGGCCGGCAGCCACATGGGTGCCCCCGCCTACCAGCCCAAGGACAAGGGGCAGCGGCTCTCGGCGCGCGATCTTGACGACACCCTGAGAAACTGGCTGGCCGATCCGGGCAACAAGGTCCCGATCCGTGCCGCGGATGACCGATACGGCAAGGCCGGGACGCCCATCGTCTCCATGCTCACCCGGCTCGTCTGGGGCAAGGCGCGCGGAACGAAGGTGGACCGACGCGCGACCACTAGCCGGGCACGGGTGGAATTGATCGAGAACGCGGTGGCTGCTGGGCAGGTCATCGCTCTGGACAGCACTGGGAACAGAGCCGGATGGCAGTCGCGGGTCATGGCCTGCCCGGGGGCTGCCACGGTTGTCCTTGCCGATGGCGGCAGCCGGCCTTGGCGCACGGAGATCAGTCAGAGCGATCTGCAAGACGAACTGCGGATGGTCCGCGCAGCCTGCTACGTCTTCATCGGGGCGATGAGCATGATGCGTGACTCTGAAGTTCAGGAGATTGAACGAAGCTCCCTGACTACCCACTTCGGCTCGCCAGCCGTGGCATCGCGCAAAACCAAGAAGGATCCGACTCGCCCGGAACTGCTCTGGTGGATCATCGAGCCAGTTGCCGAGGCCATCGCTGTTGCCGAGCGGCTGTCCTGGCACCCCACACACTTGTTCGTCCCGCTTGACGCAGCCCGCGGGACGAGGGGACGGGGTATCGAAGCCGCCGGTGAGATCGACTTCTTCATCGAGCGGATCAACGCCTCCCACGGCCGTCTGGGGCTTGAGAAGATCCCGGACGGATACGTGCGCTCGCATATGTTCCGCCGGACCATGTCGGTCATCACCAGCCGGGAGCCGGACTCCGAGATCGCCCTGGGGCTTCAGCTCAAGCACGCCGCCCGCAGGGCTCTGGCCAACCGCACCACCCAGGCATACGGACAGATGGACACCAAGTGGGCCAAGGAGTTCGACCGCCAGCTCGAACATGCGGCGTCGTTGCGCTTGGTCGAACTTCTCAAAGCCCGCCGAAATGGCGAGAGTGTCGCGGTCGGCCCCGGCGCTGCCCGGCTGCACGCAGGGCTGGACAAGGTCATCGAGAAGATGGACGAAGACCCCCAGTTGCGGGCCCAGATCGCGGACGAGCGTGTCGAAGCCGCCTTGTTGGCCTCCGAGTTCCCTGAACTGCACTTCGGCACGATCAACCACTGCATGTTCGACGCCCCGCAGGCCGAGTGCCAGAACGAACTGCCCGCCGATCAGCGCGGCCGGGCCCCGCTGATCGGCGCCTGCGAGCCCGCCCGCTGCAGAAACTCGGTGATCACCCGCGCGCACGCGCCGATCTGGATCGCCGAGGAAGACGACTTGAAGGCCATGGCCAAAGAGCCCCGCATGGCACCGCCCCGCCGAGAAGCCGTCCTGATCCGTCTGGATTCCGTCGAGCGCATCACCCGCGCACTGAGAGAGCAAGGAGGAGCCGTCTGATGCCGGTATCCGCCGCGACCGAGACCAAGCTGCGGGAGGCCATGGGCCGGCTGCTGGCCGGAGAGCCCCTGCATACCGACGGGGCCCTGACCAAGGAGAATCTGGCCCGGGAGGCGAGGGTCAGCCATGCGTCCGTCCACCGGGCCGAGGAGGTCCTGGCTGAGTGGGATGCCAAGGTCGCCCGGCCGGTTCTTCGCACCCCTGGCGAAGTGCAGCGGGATGAGACGATCGCCGATCTCCGCAAACAGCTGCGGGAGGCGAAGGCCCAGGTCACCGAAGTGAACGGCAAGCTCGACGCGCTCGCGGCGGTCACCGCGAACCTCTACCACGAGAACCTCGCCCTGAAGAAGAAGCTCGGCAACAGCCGGCGTCTGGCCTCCATCCCGGCTCCCGCTGCGGAGCCTGACCACGCTCGAACAGACGGCTGAGCACATAGATCCGTACGTGGTGGTGCATGACGAAGTCGTACGCGGCTGGGCACGTTCGGTGGTACTTCCCCCCTCGAGGAGGTGGGGAAGTACGCGGATACGTGCTCAGGCGGCGGCTTCCATCAGGTGCTTCTCGGCAGCACGGTTGATGAACTGGCGGGTGCTGACCGGGTTCAGGGCCTGGGCCTGAAGGTGGTCGTGCATGACGCTGTAGTGCCGCAGGTCGGATCGATTCTCCAGGTAGAGGTCGCTGGTGAACCGTTCCAGATACACCGTCCCTGACCCGGGAGTGTCCGCGAAGCCGAGGATGGAGAACTGTCCCGAGACGCCCGGGTGGGCCCCCACGTCGTGCGGGAGGACCTGCACGGTGGTGTGCGGCTGGGTACTGAGGTGGTTCAGATACTCGAGCTGTTCGCGCATGATCGCCGGGCTGCCGACCACGCGGCGCAAGGCCGATTCGTCCAGCACGACCCATAAGCGGAAAGGCCGGGCCGGGTGGTGGGCCCGGTGTTGACGACGCAGCCGGACCTCGAGACGCGTGGCGATCTGTTCAGCTGTGGCCAGAGGGATCGTTTCCGCAATGATGGCCCGGGCATAGGCGGGCGTCTGCAGCAGGCCCGGGATCACCAGAGGCTCGTAGGTGCGGATCGAGGTGGCTGCCGTCTCCAGGCCGATGTAGACGGCATACGGGACTTCCCCACAGGCCACCCACCAGCCCTGCCGGTCCGCTTCCGTGGCCATCCGCATCAACGAGTCGACGACCTGCGGGTCTGTGACCCCGTAGAGGCCGCACAGGTCCCGGACATCACGGGGCTTGATGGCGCGGCGGCCGTTCTCCAAGTGACTGATCTTGGGCTGGGAGATCAACAGGTGTTCGGCCACCTGCGTACTCGTCAGGCCGCTGGCCTGGCGGAGCCGGCGCAGTTCGGCGCCCAGCCGGCGCCTCCTGACGGTGGGGTTTCCGTTCGCCGCCACGGGCGGTCCACCTCCGGCTCGGGACTCTCTACCAGCCGCGGGAATTGCGGCGGCCGGGCCCGAGCGAAAGCATTCGCCGTAATGATCAATGAGCCCTGCTGGCGAGTGTCATCTCGCGCGAACGAAGCCGCGTGCACAGCCCGAGCAGGGTTCACCCGGATGCCGTGCCCTTCCACCTATCTGCCGGAAAAGCCCGCTTACCTGCAAGTCCCATGTTGTGGGCGACGGTGACGGCCCAGAGCCGTTCGGTCAGGGAGGCGGGGCCGAGCGTCGCCAGGGCCCACAGGGCACTGACCTGGCGGCCGGAGGACCAGATACTGGTCGTCGGCGGCCGGAACGGGACGACGGTGATCGCCTGGGCCGCGAACGGAGCCTCATTCAGGTATCTCATGCCGCCGGTCCCGCACAGATACCGGCCGGTGCTGGCCGCGGCCGCCAGGTCCGCGAGCCGCTGGGACCGTCCCGGCCTGGCAGGCAGCTGGCCGCTGCGGAGGATCTGCCCTCTCCAGCCGAGCAGGTCCAGCAGGATCCGGGTGGAGGTCTCGGCGACGGTCGCGGTCCGGCCGCTGCTGAATGCGGCCTCCACCGGCTCCAGGGCTTGGGCGAGGGCGGACCAGTGCGGGCTGGCTCCATACGCCTGCCGCAGCATCGCCGATGTCCGCCGGCGGGCATAGGCAGGATCGACTATCAGGGCGGCCTGGAGGGTGGTCTGGCGGCCTTGGGGCAGGCGGGTGGGGATAGATAGCCACTGCCTCCGGTCCGGGTCCGACAGGGCGGCCAGGCGGGTGCGGTGCTGGTAGTCGCGGCGGGTGAACTGCACGTCGTCGAGGATGATCCAGGTGTCCGCCGCGAACAGCTTGGCCAGCGTCGTCAGCCGGGGGAACAGGTTCGGCTGGTGGATCGCACACAGCCCGCCTGCGGCGGGCAGGTCAGGAGATGAGGCGGCTGGTGAAGCCGTCGCGGATGAGGGACTCGTATGCGGCATGCACGTCCTCCGGGACGTCCTGGGCGATGGCGAACCCGTTCTTCGGATACTCGATCACCCGCTGGAGGTCGCCGACGAGCATGTCCAGGACGAGCTTCTCGTCGCCGATGCTCTTGAGGTAGTCATCCAGCTCCAGCGGCTCCGAGGCACAGAGGATCTCGACCTCGGGCCACAGCTTGCGGGCGGTGGCGAAGGACCGCCTTTCCATATAGGGCTTGGAGACCAGCAGCACCGTCTTCGGGACGATGCCGGCAGCGGCCAGCAGGTCGCGGGAGAGCGTGATGTTCTGCCCGGTGTTGGCGGCGTTCGGCTCCACGAGGATCGCTTCGTCGGGGACGCCGAGTTCGAGGGCGTGCTCGCGGAAGTGGACGGCCTCACCACGGGGGAAGCGGGCCCGGGTGGTGGGGCTGTTGCCGCCGGTGAACACCAGGGTCGGGAAGAGCCCGGAGTGATAGAGGTCGGCGGAGGCCGCGGCGACGCCGAGGTCGTGGCTGCCCAGGCCGATCGCGACGTCGGCAGGCTTCAGGTCGTGCCCCATCTGGTGGTAGTCCCAGATCAGTCTGGCCTTGCGCCACTGGTTCTCGGTGATCGTCTGCTGGTTGTCACTCACGCGATCTTCTCCTGGTCACCGTCGGCGGGGCCCGGTGGGCCCCTCGCTCATGGCCTTGATGTTCTCGATGCTGGCGAGCTGGTGGCTCAGGCCGAATTGCCCGGCCAGTCTCGCGGCTTCGTCGAGGACGTGAAGGCCATCATCGCGGGTCGCGGGATCGGTCAGGAGGACGTGCCCGTGGGCGGTTTCCAGGCGGACCCGCTGCATCGGCGCGTCCGTGGAGGCGGTGCTGCGGGCAATGGAGATGAAGTGCAGGGCCGAGGCCAGGTCACCGGCCCCTCGGTGGGCGAGGGCGATCTTCTGGTGGGCCACCGACCAGTCCTCGGGTTCGGAGAGGTCTTCGAATTCTCTGGTCGCCGCCGTCATGACCCGGGTCGCATAGTCGTGCTGGCCGTCCTTGCTCAGGGCGGTCCCCACCCACAGCCGGGCTCTTGCGCGGTCGCGGCGGGAGAGCCGGTCGTCGACGGCGAGGTGTTCGTACTGGTGGGCGGCGATCTCCAGCTTCCCGGACATCTCCGTGACCACGGCCAGGGACAGGTCGAGTTGGGCGACGCGGCGGGGGATGTCTAACTGGGTGAACAGGGACCTGGCGGCCGAATAGGAGTGCTGGGCCGACAGCGGGCCGATCACGGCACCCTGGTCACGCTGGAGATCGCCGAGGAGGGCGGTTGAGCGGGCGAACAGATACAGGCCCTTGTCATCGAGGCTGACCGGCTTGAACCGGGTGGTCCAGCGGCCGATGAGGCTCTCGGCGAAGGTGAAGTCCTGCCGGGCCAGGGCTACCCCGGCCCGGTCCAGGTCGTCGGTCCACGTCTCGTATTCCCAGGTAAGCGGCCCGCTGGCGGTGACCCTGCGGCCACCGCCGGGGCCGGAGGTTCGCCCGGCCTCGGACAGGAACGTCTCGAACCGGAGATGGACGGCGGCGTCCGCGCGGGCCAGGGCGGTGTCGAGGATCGCCTGGGTATCTGGGCGGGGTTCGGTGCCGGCGAGGAGCTTCTCCCACTTGGAGACGGTCCGCACGCCGACGCCGAGGTGATCGGCGAACGCGCGGACGCTCAGCCGCAGCGCAAGCCGGAGTGCCTTGGCCTCCAGGCCGGTCCAGTGGTGCACGGTCGCCACACGTCGCTCCCTTCCCGCCGTCATCGAAGCACGGCCCGGGCGGGTGGGGGGACACAAGTGCAACAGAAGTACAACAGAGAGTCATTTCCCCTGGGCTGGGGCAGGTTCAGGCTGGCCAGTGACACCAGTTACCGGACTTCTTGGATGGTCACGAAGATGGAACCCCTCACCGAGCATCGCGGCGTTCGCGGCCCGGTCGTCTATGGCTTCCTGCGGCTGGTGCGGGTCTCCGCCGCCCGGCACGAGGCCCTGCACGCCGCCCTGGCCGAGTACTGCCGCCGGCACGAGCTCGCTCTGTCCGGGGTCTTCACCGAACGCATGGCGAACACGGAGAGGTCGGCGGCGTTCACCGGTCTGCTGGATGTCCTGGAACTGCCGGACACCTACGGCGTCGTCCTGCCCGCCGCATCGCACCTGGGCCCCAAGGCGATAGCCGCCCCACGGCAGGCGCGAATCACCTCCGCTGGGGCCCGGCTGCTGCTGGTCCGCGGCCCCCGCGACGGCCATCCGGCCGGGGCGGGGCCCGCCCGGGCGGCCCCTGCACGTGTCCGCCGCCGCAGTCCCGGTCCCGCCCCCGCTCTGGACACCGATACGTGAGGCCCCGATGCCTGATGCGAAGCAGAAGTTCTTCGACCCGCGGCCCGAGTCGGTCGGCCTCGCCCGAGACTTCGCCGTCACGACCCTGACCTCCTGGGGCCTGCACGACCCCACCGAGGACATCCGGCTCTGCGTCTCCGAGCTGGCCTCGAACGCCCTGATCCACGCGAGCCAGCCCGGACACGGCTTCCTGGTGAGGCTGGACGCCGAAGGCGACTTCGTACGCCTGGAAGTACACGACAGCCGTCCCCGCCACCGCCGCCAGCCCGCGATCGCGCACCCGGCCGAGACCGACACAGCAGGCCGCGGCCTGCAGATCGTCGCCGAGCTCGCCGACAGCTGGGGCGTCGAGGAACGCAAACCCCGAGGCAAGATCGTCTGGACACTGTTCAAGGCGGGCCAGCCGAGCGGACTGGCGCGAGCATGCTGACCCGCAATGTTGCGGCCCTCCCCAGCCCGGACACCGGGTTGCTGTCCTCGCTCGGCGCCTGGACCTGGCCCGGCACCGCCCCCGACGGCCAGCAGGTCGCCCACATTCTCCTCGCCCACCCGCTCGGCCGGACCAGCCACGACACCCCCGAGGCGATCGAGGGCCGGATGCGGCACCTCGCCGAGATCCTCGGCGGCCTCGCCCAGGCCCAGGATGCCGTCCCCGACACTCAGGGAACCCTCGTGACCATCGGCTCCCGGTCCCTGCTGAAGTTCCCCGGCGCCCGCTGGGGCCTGAGACTGCCTGCCCACCCCCAGTGGACCCGCCTGGTCCAGGACAGCGGCCGAGCCGCCCTGATCGTCGGCCTCGACCCGCTCGCCCAGTGGGCCGACGCCGTCCGCGTTGACGCCTACCTCGAAGCCGCCCTGGCCGCCGACCGGCTGCTGTTCGGATTCGCCCGAACCTCCCGCACCGCCTGAACCACCCAGCCCCCATGCAAGGCCCCCATCTCGCAACGAGAGGTCACTGCCATGGAAACCCACGAACGCGCACGGCTGGACGCCTACTTCGCCAAGATCGCCGCCCAGTTCACCCCGGACGAGCCGACCGCATCGTTCTTGGTCACGCACCTGCTGCCCGAGCGGCCCGCCTTCGTCCGAGCGGTCGCCTCGATGACCACGCTGAAGGCGGTGCTGCCCAAGCCCAAGTCCATCACCGCAGCCGCCCAGCGCGAGGTCGAGCACACCGTCCCGGTCGACGCCCTGACCCGCGAGCTGTTCACCGACGCCGACACCGCCCTGGACTACCTCGAATCCCGGGCCGGCGGCGAGGCCCTCACCCTGCTGGACGTCGGGGGCTACTTCGCCCCCACCCTCGAGGAGGTACACAGCCGCTTCACGGGCCGGCTCGCCGGGGTGATCGAGGACACCGAGAACGGCCACCGCCGCTACGAGGACCTCGACAAGCTGTCCTGCCCCGTCATCTCCGTCGCCCGCTCGCCGCTGAAGGACCCCGAGGACTTCCTCGTCGGCCAGTCCGTCGTGTTCTCCACCGAGGCAGTCATGCGCGGACGCGGCGACATCCTCCACGGCCGCCCCGCTCTCGTGATCGGCTTCGGCAAGCTCGGCTCCTCCATCGCCCGCCTCCTGCACGCCAAGGGAGTCCAGGTCACCGTCTTCGACATCGACGCTGTCCGCCGCACCCAGGCCCTCTCCCAGGGCTTCACCGTCGCCCGCGACCGCGAGTCCGCGCTGACCGGCGCCGGCCTGGTTCTCTGCGCGACCGGCTCGATCTCCCTGCGGGGCGAGGACTTCGCCCACCTCCGCAACGGCGCCTACGTCGCGACCGTCACCAGCAGCGAGGACGAGCTGGAGCTGAACGGGCTCCCGGACGTCTACACCCGCACTACCGTCGGCGACCACGTCACCCGCTACCAGACCACCGGCCATTACTTCTATCTGGCGAATGGCGGCAACGCCGTCAACTTCATCCACGGCGCCAGCGTTGGGCCGTTCATCTTCCTGGTCCAGGCCGAGATCCTCGCCGCGATCAGGATGCTCACCCGCGGGGACCTCGCCCCCGGCATCCACGAGGTCCCCGCGGCCGACCGCGCCGCTATCGCGGCGACCTGGCTCAACTACTTCAACAGGTGATCACCATGACCATCACGGCAGACCACATCCGCACCACCCTGGGCGCCTACCTCGACCGGCACCCCGAGGCCAAGCCCGAACTCGACGTCATCGGCAACCTCCTCGACGACGACGCCGACCTGACCAGCCGCAAGGCCTCACCCGGGCACGTCACCGCCGGCGCCATCCTCATCCGCCCGGACGGCCGCATCCTGCACATCCACCACAACGCCATCGGCAAGTGGCTCCTGCCCGGCGGCCACCTCGAACCGGCCGACAACACCCTCCTTCAGGCCGCCGGCCGCGAGCTCACCGAAGAGACCGGCATCCCGCCCCACGTCGTCACCCCGCACAGCGAGACCCCGCTCCACATCGACGCCCACCCCATCGCCGCCAACCCCGCCAAGGACGAACCCGCCCACCTGCACTTCGACTTCCGGTTCCTCTTCCACACCACCGCCGACATCGGCGAACTCCAGGCCGAAGAGGTCTCCGACGCCGCCTGGCGCGACCTCGACACCATCAGCGACCCGATCCTGCGAAAGCACATCGCCGAGGCCATCCTCAACGCCGACAGCGACGCCGCTATGACCGGCCAGCTTCCCCTCGCCGAGCCCTGGCCCATCGCAGGCGAGTGAGGGGACCGACGGGACTCAGGCGGCGGATTCGAGCATCGACCCCAAGCGGCTCGCCACCGGCCCCACCAGTGCAAGGTCATCGACGCTCGCGGCACCCTCGACACCGAACCAGTGGCGGGAGGCTGGCTGGATGACCCGGACCCTCGGCCGTCCCTGAGCCCGGCAGGCCAGCGCAGGTCCGTGACCAGGCAGAATCGCCGGCCTCGGCCTTCGGCTCACCCCGGCACGGGACTGAAGGGGCTGGAGGGGCCGAAAATGCCGGATAAGCGAAAAATGCCCTCCGGGATGTCGGCGTACACCCGACTTTCACGCGTACGCCGACACAATCCGCAGACAGACCCATGACGCAATACCTGGTCGCCGGCCTGTGTCCCTTCCGCTCCGCGTCGTAGGCCAACGCGCTGTGGAGGGTTTCGGCAGAGACGGCCCAGCAGCTGGGCTCGTCACTCATCCGGCCTGTAGTGGGTGAAGGAGTACGACCAACAGCTTGCGCTGGCGGCAGTCCGAAGGCTGGTGCACCCCCTTGAGCCACGAAGACAGGAGCGGGAGGGCGCGTTGATTCGAACAAGCGTGCAATAAGTCATGGTGGCGAGCCTTGCGTGTGTGCGGGCTGTCCGGCACGCTGAAAGGACGACTTCTCTCCAGACCGTCAACTCTGCTATGCCACCGTCATTGAGGAGGAGCTAGCTATGGAAGCGCTCTCACCTCAAGGTGCTCTGCTGGTGTCTTGTATTTCTCGCCTGCCCGAGGGTCGCGTGCCGCGGCATGCGTGGGCAGCCGAAGTGCTTGTGGAGCAGCTTTGGGAGGGCGTGGCCCGCGAGAATGCAGACGGTTGGCGTGCAGTGCTCGCTCCGATGATTCGGCGTGGCGGTGCTGACGTGGGGCGGGTACGAGCGGAGATGTGGGAGCTCGCCCGGCTGGGTGCCTTGGTGCCGGTGGGCGTGGGCAGCGACGCAGAGTATGAGACGGCGGAACTTGCGGAGACTGTGGGCACCAAGGGCCTGTCACCACAGGAGGGACAGGCTGTCGACTTCGCCGTCCGTCAGCTCACGGCCAGACTATTGGCACTCTCGAACACCGCACGCGCGTCACGGTGATCCAGGCTCGGCACCGTCACGTCCTGTCCGATTCGACGCCATGACATTGTCTTGCGGCGGTGCGTGATCAGAGTGATCCCGCCTCCCTTGGAGGGCGCCGCCGTAACTCGTACGCGGGTCTTTGGGTGGCGGAGGAACGGCGCTTCCCAGGTCTGCCCATCGGCCTCCTGCCAATCCGCGGTGCGAATCCTGGCAATCTGGTCGCTCATCTCCCGGGCGCTCTGGAAGCGGCGCGCTGGATCAGGGTCTATAGCTTTCTGGACCAGCTTGCGCAGTGACTTGCACACCCAGGCAGGCATAGCTGAGTCCTCCGGGCGCAGGGGCGGCCGACCAGCAAGGAGGGCATCTACGACGTCCGTAGTCGTGTACGCGTCGTAGTCGAATCTGCCCCTGAGCAGTTCGAGAAGGACCACGCCGAGTGAGTACAGATCAGAGGAGCGGGTGAGCCCGTCCCCGATCAACAGCTCGGGCGGGGCGTACAGGTGTGGTGCGTTCACGCCGGGCGCCTTGCCCACGGAATTCATTGCGCCAGCAAGGCCAAGGTCGCCGATCTTGACCGTGTTGGCGTCTCCGGTGAGGAACAGGTTCGGGCTCTTTACGTCACGATGCAGGATCCCGTATCGCTCGTGCATCTCCGTCAGACCTTGCAGGGCCGCTCGCATGATCCGCAGGGACTCCGCCGCAGTGAAGCGCTCGCCCCTCAGCAGCGCGTCGGTGATGCTGCCCAACTCGTAGTAGGGCATGAACACCTCCACCACCTGCATGGGGGGCCTGTAGCTGGGGATCGTGGCGACAGAACGCACAGGCACCACGTTCGGGTGGTTGATCATTTCCATGACTCGGGGCTCCACCAAGTCCGCGCCCTGGACTTCGGACAGGTCGATGCGCTTGCCGACCAGCCACGTCTCCAGCACAGGGTCCAGCCACACCCGAACCTCCCGCAGGCCGTTGGGCATGCTGTGGAGGCACTCGTAGTCCAGAACGAGGGGCCTTTCGCGCTGCTCGTTCAAGAACCCTGTCCCTCACCACTCATGCTGCGGGTCTCAGTGGCGTATGCCATGGCCGCGGCAAACGCCGGTCCACGCCCAACATTCCAGTAGGTGGGGATCCGCTCGAACCCGACAGCCCTGTGGTCAAAAGAGGCCAGCTTGAGCGCGGGAGTACTGACGAGCTTTCCGATCCGCTCCGTGGTCCACTCCTCGAACTGGATCCCCTGCTCGACACAGGTGAGCATGAGTGCCGAGATCATGGAGATGCGCTCGAAGGCATCGCGGTAGACCCACTGGTTGTTCTTGCGGGTAGCTACTACGGTCACGGCATCGGGCTGTAGCACCCGTATGTCCTGGGCGATCCGCTGGTGCGTGTCAGCCAGTCGCTGAGCTCCAGTCAACCCGGCTGCCGGAAGTAGCCGTTCAGGAGCGCCAGCGATATGGGAGATGCCCTGGGCCGCATCGGGAACAGCGAGCGCCCCGTAGTAGATCGCGCCTGATGAGACAGCCACACCCAGGAGCTTCATGTGTCACGTCTTTCCGGGAAGACTCAGCCGGTGCTGATGTTCACGTGCTGAGTCGAGAGCGGGTCGTTGCATAGCTCTGCGGTGGCCAGCCGCGCCGGCTATCCCTTGACCAAGCGCAGGTCGGGCCGTACGGGTGCCGACTGCTCGCCGCCTCCATCGACGCCAATGGGTACCAGGCCGAAGACGTACTCGTTGAGTTCCTCAGGGTAGATGCTCAACTCGGCCGCGACATCTGCCGGAGACATATCCAGTGGCTGGCGCAGCGTCTCGAACACTTTTGCGAGCAGCTGACTGCTTTCGCGGACCAGGGAGGAGTCAGGCTCGTCGCGGCGGTACCCACGATGTGCAAGCTCCTTGACGGTCTGTGTGTAGCGCCACTCCGAGAGCAACCCAAGCTTGTGCAGTCGATAGGTCAACGCCATAGCTGAGACGCCCCACTTGCGCTTGGCGCTCAGTATCCGGTCGAGAGACGCGTTATGAAGTCTCTGGGCGAGGATGCCGGCACGTGGCATGAGGAACGCAGATGCGAAGTCGTTGGCCTCACCCTCAGAGTCCCGCCCATGCGGGATGCGGTGCTCGCAGTGCAGCACGAGGTGGCCAAGCTCGTGGGCGGCGTCGAAGCGTCCTCGTTCCCCGGTCTTGCGGGTGTTCAGGAAGACATAGGGGGTGCCTGCGTTGATGGTCGAGAAAGCGTCGATGTCCAGGCAGTCCGACGGGAGCGAGAACACGCGTACGCCGTTGGCCTCCAGCAGGTGAACCGTGTTCGGGAGTGGCGCCTCTCCGAGACCCCACGCGGCCCTTACCTGCTCGGCGGCGGCCTCCGGGTCAAGATGCGGGTAGGTGGGCAGGTTCGGCTTCGGCAGTTTGAACAGCCCCGCCAGCCAGCTGTTAAGCGCGATCGCTACAGCCCCTGAACTCAAAGCGCTGTCACGCTCTGCGGCCGTCATCTTGGACGGCGCACGGAAGCTGACCGCGTCCAGCTGCAACTGTGACGCAGGCGATGCCTCGAAGAATGCGACGGGATAGTGAAGAGCGGCTGCAAGGGAGGAAAGCGTCTCCGGGGACGGCGTCTTGCGGTGGTTCTCGAAGGCAGTGATGCTCTGCGCCGAGAACCCCGACCTACGGGCCAGCTCAGCCAACGTCATCCGGCGCCTCTTACGGGCAAGCACCAACCGCTCAGGGGTGAACACTTTCCTCAACTCCCACGTCCGCACTTCTCACTCTTCGGTCAGCCCCCCAGCAGCTCCACGACGACCTCCGGGCCGCTGTCGTCGCCCGGATCGTCCAGAAGCGCGATGTCCGCACCGGGATCACCGAGGTCGGGCAGCGCGAGCGGGATGCGCTCCTGCCACTCATCGACGAACTTCCCGTTCATCTTGATCGGCAGCGACAACTCGGCGGAGATCACTCCTTCGTCCCACTTGTAGAGCAGGCACCAGGTCGGGATCTGATCGAGCTCGCGACCGTACAGAGCCTCGTCGTGCGTGAGGAACGAGAACTGACCGTTCCTCTCGACCAGACGAGCCATGGCTGGACCCTTCGGGTTCTTCGACTTCACACGGGCGTTCAGGTCACCAACACCTCCCTGGGCGCTGATCGCCGTGACCGCGTGACTTGTGCTGGGGTGGATCATCCGGAGGATGCTGTCCCGCGACGTGTGCTTCCACCCGTCCGGATCAAGAGCCTCGGCGAGGTACCGGTTGGTACGGCTCCAGAACATGAAGCCGCGCATGGCCGGCGCGTCGAAGTCGGTGCAGCTGCGGATATCAGCAGCGGCGAGGTCGAGCGCGTTGTGGAACAGGTCAGTCGAGAAATCGAGCTGCGCGAGTCGCTGCACGCACCGCTCGGGATCCAGATTCTGCACATCCCCTCCAGACAACCGTGGTTTCAAAAACCATACCTCATTCGAGGTGTGTTTTTTGAAACCACGGTCATCGTCGCACACAGGTTCGAATCTGTCATCTCGCGTCCTCCGCATGAGGCAAGCCTGTGAGACAGTTCGCTCGCGGTGCCTAGAGGGCGGAGTGATGGGCCTCCGTCGGTCTGTCTGGCGCCCTTCGCCGTTTCTCTGCCCTTAGCCGTGCTGGCTGGTTATGGTTACGGGTATGGCGTATGGGGGATTAGGCAGTCCGCTGGAGTCGCACCGTCCGGGTATGGGCTCGCATCCCTGGCTACCGCAGCCGCTCACGGCGCGTGACATCAGTCGTGACGCGGTGATCGTGCTCCCAGGGATCATGGGTAGCGCACTGACCGAGACCGAGACCGGCCGTCGAATCTGGGGACTGAGTCCACGGATGCTGGCGCGGGCCTGGCAGCGTCGCGACGGCATGCTGCCCCTCCATTGCACCTCCGGGGAGCGCGAGGGGGATTACGGCAGGGTGACGGCAACCGGCTTGCTGGAGGTCCCTGCCTGGGCGCCGTTCCTGCAGGGCTGCGAGCCATACAGGGACCTGCTTACCGCCGTGCACGAGGTCACCGTCGACAAGACGGCTGTGCTCACCTTCCCCTACGACTGGCGGTTACCGGTCGCCGTTCATGCCGCCCGGCTGGCCGAGGCCGCGCGCCGTCACCTGACCGCTTGGCGCGCCCACCCCGGCAGCCGCGGCGAACGTCCCGCCCGGCTTGTCTTCGTCGCCCATTCCATGGGCGGCCTCGTCACCCGCGCCGCCCTCGCCCACGCCCCCGATCTCGCTCCCGACACCCGGGCCGTCATCACGCTCGGCACCCCCTTCTACGGCGCGGTCAAGGCCGCCGTCATCCTCAACGGCAGCCGCCACGACCCGCTGCCCACCCTGCCCCGGCACCGGATGGCCGCAGCCGCCGCCACACTGCCCGGCATCCATGACTTGCTGCCCGTCTTCCGCTGCGTCGACGCCGGCCGGGACGTTCACCGTCTCACCGCGGCGGACGTGGCCGCCCTCGGAGGCGATATGGAACTCGCCGCACAGGCAATGGATTCCCAGCACCGCATCATTACTCAAGGACCGGCTGCCCTACCCGGCCACCGCCCCATCGTCGGCGTCGCCCAGCCGACCATGCAGAGCCTGCGTCTGACGGACGGCCTGGTCCACGAGCAGTACGTAGCCTTTCAGACCCACTCCGACGGTGCTCTTCTCCGCGATACCAACGGCATACCCGAACGCCGCGACCGGGCCGGGGACGGCACGGTCTACCGTGAATCTGCCACCCTCCCCGGCCCCGCCGTCACGTACCTACCCCTGCAGCACGGCGCCCTCGCCAAGGACAGTGTTGTGCTGCGTCACATTCGGGCTGTGATCACCGAGCAGGTCGAGCACCTGGGCCCGCCGATGGGCGCGGGCGAGATCGGCCTTGCCGTTCCGGAGGACATCGTCGCAGGCCAGGCCTGGACTCTGCGGGTGACGGGAGCGGACACCTACGTCGGCATCACGTGCACCGTGCATAACGCCGAAGACGACCGTCGCATCGCCACTCCTCGTTTGGGATGGACAGATGACGAAATCGCAGCTTGGGTCACTCTGCCCGCCCCCGGGCTGTACCGGGTACGGGTCGACACGGGCGGCAACGCACCCGTAACCCAACTCGTCATGGCCTCCGGACCGGACGGTTCGGACGAGGACTCATAAGGCGCTTGCCATGGCCAGAGACGCGGACGCCGACCGCCTACTGCAGTACTTTCCGGTCGACATCGGGACCTACCGCCACCATGCCCAGCTCAATGCACGTGCTGAGGTTGACGGGGTTGCCGACCTCCTCGCCCCCTTCGGCGCCGAGACCGACACCTGGAACATCGACGACGAACACGACAAGGGCGCGGACGCAGTCGAACAACGCCTGCGCGCCTGGTCGGAGCCCCAGAACCCCGGCAATACCTTCCTATACTGGGTCGGCCACGGCGAGAGCGACGGCCAGTCGGCACTCCTCGCGCACGCTCTCAGCCCCCGCCCCTTGACCGCCGGCGGAATGACGCCGGAGACGCTCGTGCAATACCTGGCCGCACGCCAGGCCCACCGTCAGGCGAGAGGAAGCTGGGCGATCGTCGTCATCGATGCCTGCCGCTCCGCCCGCTTCGTCCAGCTGATGAGCGCCAAGGCCCATAGCGACTCCAGTGGCGGGCCACGCAATGTGCTGCTGGTGTCCACATCGGAGGACGGTGTCGCGAATCTAGGCCAGTTCCGCCAGGCGCTGTCCACCGCCCTGACGGTCAACTTCCCGGCCGAGGACGCCATCAACCTATGGACACTCGCGGGCGAGCTGGGCCGCAACCTGCACGGCTGCCCCGTCATCCCCCACAGCCCCGCCCCCGACGCTGCCCTCCACCGCAAGGTTCCCGCCCTCGCGGGCGCCCTAACCGCCCCGCTCGACACGCTAGCCGAGCTCGAAGCCGTCCTCGCCACCCTCACTGACGACGAACGCCGCCACATCGTCCACAAAGCCACCGGAGTCGAACTGGGCGAGCAGCTCTGGCATTTCGAAGGCCGTGCCGACGAACTTCATCAGGTGCTGACCTGGCTGCGGACGGCTCGCAGTGGCCTCCTCGTCGTGACGGGCGCGGCAGGCTCCGGCAAGTCCGCGCTACTCGGCCGCGTTCTGATCCACACCCATCCAGAACTGAGCCGCCTCCTCGAACGCGCAGGCCACCTCGACCCCCTCCCCTCCACCACCCCCCGCCCGGAAGAGCCCTTCGACGCCGTCCTCCACCTCACCGGCGTCACACCCCAGGAGCTGGTCGCACGCATCGCCACGGCTGCCGCCCTCGGCGCCCTGCCCACCGACCCATCCCTCACCGTCCAGGCCAACTGGCTCTACGAACGCATGCGCCGCAGGCGTAGGCGATTCACGGTGCTCGCAGACGCCCTCGACGAGGCACAACTTCCGCTCGCCACCGCAGAACACATCCTGCGCCGACTCGCCAGCCTGCCCCACGTACGCGTCGTCGTCGGAACCCGCCGCTCTACGAAGAGGAGCCCCGACGTCCCGCAGCGCGACGACCAAAACCTGCTCGAGGCCCTCGGCGCCGCCCCGGACAGCGCAGCGGTGGTGATCAACGTAAGGCGGGAGCCCGAGGCGGTCATCCGATATGTGCGACAACGCCTGACCGCCGCCGCACACAGGATCGGATTTATGGGGGCGTTAGCTAACGTCGACCGATTGGCAACGGACATTGCTTCCCAGGGCAGGGAATTTTTGTACGCCCGACTCGCGGTCTACGAAATCATCCAAAGCGATGCCCTGTTCGGGGCGCTGGACGGTCTGGAATCCTTACTGGCGAGCGACCACCGCCAGCTGTTCGCACGCACTGTTGACCGTCTCACCGCTCTAGCCCCGGCGTACCGACCGCTCCTCGAGGCTCTCGCCCTCGCCCAGGGACACGGGTTTCCGGTCCGTGACGGTCTCTGGGCCAGCGCCGCCACCGCCGTCAGCGACGATGTCACAGTCTCTGACGCAGACATCGTGGCGCTGACCCGGGCGGCAGCGCCGTACCTCATGCTTGACACCGAGTTCGGCCAGAGCGTTTACCGGCTCGCTCACCGCACATTCGCTGAACACTTCGCCGCCTCCTCGCCCGACGATCGCCGTCACCGCCTCATCACCACCCGTCTCGCGGCGGACGCTGACGACCGGCTCCCTGCAGCCCCACTGAACCCCTACCTCGTCCGGTATCTGCCCGCCCACGCCTCGCTCGGCGGGTTCGCTTCCTGGCAGCAACTAGCCCAGCATCCCCGCATCCTGGACCGTCTCGACCTCACTGCGGTCACAGCAAAGCCAGCGCCGGAGGGTACCAAGCGTGATGCCGAAGTCGCGGATACCGATACAGCCCTGCTGCGCGAGCAACTCTTTTTCAGGGGCGATGCTCATAGGCCACGACCGAATCGCCGGCGGCGGTCGCGGACTGCGCTGAAGATCACGGGGGCTCTCCTGGCGTTGATGATTGTGGTGCTGGCTGGCGTGGGCTACCTGTACTACAACCACCTCAACAGCACTCTCGGGGCGGGGCTCACGCTGCCGGACGGGACTGGAGGGTGGTGCGCCGCGGACATTGCCGAGGGCACGGTAGTCAGCGTAGAAACAATGGGCAATGGACTTCTGCGGGCCACCCTGAACGTGGAGCGCTGGTACAAGCCGGTCAACCGCGAACAGGGGCAGCTGACCTTCACCTACTTTCAAAGCGGCGAGGCGGACCACTACCTCGGTGGCGTTCGCGTCCTTGTCGTGGTTGGCCGGCTTGGTGATCTGCGACAAATCTTTCGAGAGCGAGACAAATATCTTTGGTCGCCGGAGGGCGACGACGACCTTGAGGCCGGTCGCGAATTCATACTCAGAGTGTCCGATGCTGGCGGCCTCGAATGCGACGCGTCGACGCCGTGGCAGTCATCCGCCCCTTTGAACCAATCACTGACCTGAGCCGACTCAACCGATGCTGGCGGTGGCTCGTTTGGGGTTCACGCTAAGGCTTGTCCCGTAACTGCTGGTCACGGTGAGATGATCTTGGTGTGGCTGGTGTGATCACGGCGTCGGAGCCGTCCTGGATAGCCCCGTTCAC
>NZ_JBHXQN010000011.1:163617-200193 GCF_042717785.1 Streptomyces sp. NPDC058619 | reverse complement strand
GCCGCGTCTCCCCCCCCCCCCCCGCCCGCCGCTGCCCCCGGGCCCCGCCCCCCCCCGGGGGGGGGCGGCCCCCCCCCGCCCCCCCCCCCCCCCCCACGCCGGAGGGGCGGTCCCGCAGCGGGGCCGCCCCTCCGGCGTGCGTACGGCGGGCCGCTCAGACGTCGGCCGGCGACTCCTCCCGGGCCGGGGGGACCAGCGTCGGTCCGGCCGCGCGGCGCTCGGCGCGCTTGGCGGCACGGCGCTCCTTGCGGAGCTCGACCATCGTGTAGAGGGTCGGCACCAGGAGCAGCGTCAGCAGGGTCGAGCTGACCAGGCCGCCGATCACCACGACCGCGAGCGGCTGCGAGATGAAGCCGTCCTCGCCGGTGACGCCGAGCGCCATCGGGAGCAGGGCGAAGACCGTCGCGAGGGTTGTCATCAGGATCGGGCGCAGGCGGTGCC
Organism: Streptomyces sp. NPDC058619; assembly: GCF_042717785.1. Taxonomy (NCBI): domain Bacteria; kingdom Bacillati; phylum Actinomycetota; class Actinomycetes; order Kitasatosporales; family Streptomycetaceae; genus Streptomyces; species Streptomyces sp. NPDC058619. The sequence continues at coordinate 199,752 of NZ_JBHXQN010000011.1, read as the reverse complement.
GCCCGCCCTCGACGACCGCCTCGACGACGCCCAGCCCCTGGGCGCGGTACTGGTTGACCAGGTCGATCAGGACGATCGTGTTGGTCACCACGATGCCGATGAGCATCAGCATGCCGATCATCGCCGGGACGCCCATCGGGGTGCCGGTGACGATCAGCAGGCCGAGCGCGCCGGTGGCGGCGAACGGGATGGAGACCAGCAGGATCAGCGGCTGGACGAGCGACCGGAAGGTCGCGACCAGCAGCATGAACACGATCGCGATGGCCGCGAACATGGCCAGGCCGAGCGAGGCGAACGCGTCGTCCTGGTCCTCGGAGACGCCGCCGATGGACGCCGTGGCGCCGTCGGGCAGGTCCAGTGCCTTGAGCTTGGCCTGGAGCTCGGTGCTGACCGCGCCCGTGTTGTCGCCGGTCGGCTTGGCGGTGACGGTGGCCGCGCGGGCGCCGTCGATCCGGGTCATGCCGACCGGGCCGGGGACCACCTTGACCTCGGCGACGTCGCCGAGCCTGACCGGTCCGACCGGGAGCGCCTGCAGTTCGGCCAGGGTGGTGGCCGGCACCGCGGACCTGATGACGACGTCCCGCTCGGTGTCGTCCAGTACGGCCTTGCCCGCGGGGGTGCCCCGTACGGCCTGCGCGACGATCGCGCCGAGCGCGGCCTGGTTCAGGCCCGCGTCGGCGGCCTTGGAGGTGGCGGTCACCGAGATCCGGGGAACGGACTGGGACAGGTCGCTCTGCACGTCGGTGACGTCCTTGAGGGTGGCCACCTCCGCGCGGACCTGCTCGGCCGCCTTGGCGAGGACGTCGCCGTCGCCCGCCTTGACGACCACGCTGAGGTTCTGGCTGCCGAAGCCGTCGCCCGCCGCGATCCTGGTCTCGCCGATGCCGTCGAGCTTGGCGAGCGCGCCCTCGATGTCCTTCTTGACGGCGTCCGCGTCGCCGGCGTCCTTCAGGGACACCTGGAAGGAGGCCTGGTTGGAGCCGGTGCCGCCGCCGAAGGCGGCGAGGAAGCCGGAGGAGCCGACGGTGACCTGGTGGCTCTTGACGCCCTTGACCGAGGCCAGGGCCGTCTCGACCTTGCGGCTCGCCTCGTCGGAGGCGGCCAGCGAGGTGCCCGGGGGGAGCTCGACCCTTACGTAGAACCGCTGGAGGCGGCTGCGCGCCTCCTTCTCCTCCGCCTCGCGGCGGGCCCTGGCGGCGCTCTCCGCGTCCCCGGCCGTCACGCCCTTCGGCGCGCTGTGGAACCAGTACGAGAGCACCGGCACGACGGTGAGGGAGACGAGCAGCGAGGCCAGCAGGGCCGCGGTGACGGTGAGCGAGAAGGAGCCGAAGAGTTCGCCGATCATGCCGCCGACCAGGCCGATCGGCAGGAAGACGGCGACGGTGGTGAGCGTGGAGGAGGTGACCGCGCCGGCCACCTCCTTCACCGCGGTGAGGATGGCGGCCTCGCGCTCCTCGCCGTAGCCGAGGCGGCGCTTGATGTTCTCCAGGACCACGATCGAGTCGTCGACGACGCGGCCGATGGCGATGGTGAGCGCGCCCAGGGTGAGCATGTTGAGCGACAGGTCGCGGGTCCACAGCACGATGAGCGCGAGGACGACCGAGAGCGGGATGGAGACCGCGGTGACCAGCGTCGAGCGCACGGAGGCCAGGAAGACCAGGATCACGACCACCGCGAAGACCAGGCCGAGCAGGCCCTCGGTGGTTAGTTAGGCTGGAGATCGATTTGGCGACGGCGCTGCCGTCCTTGTCCATGGTGAGGACGAGGGCGAGGCTGGGCTTGCCGTTGGTACGGGTGATCGAGACGGCCCTGGCGGGCTCCTGCCCCACCGTGGCCACGTCGGCGAGGCGGACGGCGGGCCTGCCCGGGCCGGGGCTCAGGCGCAGGTCCTCCAGCTGGGCGAGGGAGGTGTAGCCGAGCCGACGCGGACGGTGCGGTTCTTGCCCTGCTCGTCGAAGGAGCCGGCGGGGACGGCCGCGCCGCCCGCCTGGAGTCCCTGGGCGAGGGCGGCGCCGTCGAGGCCCGCGGCCGCGAGCCTGGCGTCGTCGGGGGTGACGGTGACCTGGAGGTCCTGGACCCCGTACACGGTGACCTGGCCGACGCCCTCGATGTCCGACAGGACGGGGACGACGGAGCCCTCCAGCCGGTCGGCGAGCGCCTGCTGGTCCTTGCCGGAGGTGACGGCCAGGATGACGGTCGGGATGTCGTCGGTGGAACCGGCGACCACCTGCGGGTCCACCTCGGCGGGCAGCCGGACGCGGGCCCGGTTGACGGCCTGCTGGACATCGGCGACCAGCTGCTTGGTGCCGCTGTCGCCGTAGTCGAAGGTGGCCATGACGAGGGCGTTGCCCTCGCTGGCGGTGGACGTGATGCCGGTGATGCCGTCGACGCCCTCCAGCATGGCCTCGATCGGTTCGACGACCTGCTACTCCACCACGTCGGGCGAGGCGCCCTGGTACGGCGCGAGCACGGACACCATCGGCAGTTCGATGGACGGCAGCAGCTGCTGCTTGAGCTGCGGGACGGCTATGGCACCGAAGAGGAGCGCCACGAGCGACACGAGGCCGATCAACGGCCTTTGGGCGAGGCTGAAGCGGGACAGCCAGGACATGGATGGGATCTCTCTGCGGTGGTGGAGGCGTGACTCCCCAGCCTTTCCCATCCCCGGAGCGGGCTGCGTCGCTCGCAGGTGCCGTCCTTATGTGCGGCATACCGCGCCCGCAGTACGCCGTACTACTGCGGCCGGCCGTGCGCTACTCGGTGCGCGGCCGGACCAGGCCCGATTCGTAGGCAATGACCACCAATTGGGCCCGGTCGCGGGCGCCGAGCTTGGCCATGGCCCGGTTCACGTGGGTCTTGACGGTGAGCGGGCTGACCTCCAGCCGGCCGGCGATCCCGTCGTTGGACAGCCCCGAGGCGACGAGGACGAGGACCTCGCGCTCGCGGCCGGTGAGCGCCGCGAGGCGCTCGGAGTGCGCGGAGCCGGTGGCGGGGGCGTCGGCGCCGCCGCCCTGCGCGAGGAAGGTGGCGATGAGCCCGCGGGTGGCGGCCGGGGAGAGCAGTGCGTCGCCCGCGGCGGCGACGCGGATGGCGTTGAGGAGTTCGTCGGGCTCGGCGCCCTTGCCGAGGAAGCCGGAGGCGCCCGCGCGCAGGGCCGCGACCACGTACTCGTCGACCTCGAAGGTCGTCAGCATGACGACGCGCACGGCGGCGAGCTCCGGATCCGCGCTGATCATGCGGGTGGCGGCGAGCCCGTCGGTGCCGGGCATCCGGATGTCCATGAGGACGACGTCGGGGCGCTCCCGGCGGGTGGTCTCGAAGGCCTCGGCGCCGTCCGCGGCCTCGCCGACGACCTCCATGTCGGGCTCGGAGTCCACGAGCACCCTGAAGGCGCTGCGCAGCAGTGCCTGGTCGTCGGCGAGCAGGACGCGGATGGGCGCGTCGGCGGTCGGTTCCGTCGGAGTGTGGTCCACGGGGTGAGCGTACGTCCGGGCCGGCGGGCGCCCGCTCCGCGGGCCGGGGCCCGGCCGGTCAGCCCAGGGCGAGCACCACCAGGGCCGTGCTCGCCGCGACCTCGGCCACGGCGCCGAAGACGTCCCCGGTGACCCCGTCGAAGCGCCGTACGCAGCGCCGCAGGAGCAGTTCCGCCGCGCCGAGGGCGGCCAGTACCGCGGCCGCGTGCGCGGCGGCGGACGGCAGCCCGAGCGGGAGGGCGCAGGCCCCGGCGAGCAGCACCGTGAGCACGGTGAGCGCGGCGGCCGCGCCCCGCGGGACCACCCCGGCGACGGCGGCGCCGAGGCCTCCGGGGCGGGCGGGCGGGACGCCGTCGCGGGCGGCCAGGGTCATGGCGAGGCGGGCGGCCACGGCGGCGGTCACGGCGGCGAGGGCGCCGCGGACCCAGCTGTCGGCGTACGCGTCGGCCAGGGCGGCGACCTGCACGAGCAGCACGAGCACCAGGGCCACGACGCCGAAGGGGCCGATGTCGGACTGCTTCATGATGCGTAGCGCGTCCTCGGCGGGTTTGGCGCTGCCCAGCCCGTCCGCGGTGTCGGCGAGCCCGTCGAGGTGCAGCCCCCGGGTGAGGGCCGCCGGTACGGCGACGGTCACGACCGCGGCGAGCAGCGGTCCCCCGCCGGCCACCAGCAGCAGCGCCCCGGGGGCGGCGGCGAGCAGGCCCACGGCCAGTCCGGCGAGCGGGGCGCAGGCCATGCCGGTCCGGGCGGCGGGCCGGTCCCAGCGGGTGATGCGGGCGGGCAGCACGGTGAGGGTGCCGAACGCGAAGCGGACGCCGTCGCGCAGCGAGGCGCGTTCCGGCGGCGGCGCCATGGGCGGGTCATCGAACGAATCTTTCATCGGCGCGAACGCTACCCGTCGACGCCGGGCGGTAAGTTACCCATTACGGGCAAAATCGGTATCCGGCCACCGCGTACCCGGCCGGAGAGGGAGCGGATGCGATGGGTCAGTGGTGGTACCGCAACATCATGGAACCGGGGAAGCTGCCGCTGCTGCTCGCGCTGCTCTCGTTCGTCATGTCGTTCCTGATCACCCGCGTGATCACCCGGCTGATCAGGGCGGGAAGGGGGCCGTTCAAGAACGTCACCCCGGGCGGGATGCACATCCACCACGTGGTGCCGGGCGTCATCCTGGTGATCATCGGCGGCTTCGGGGCGGTCGCCAGCGCCCGGCACAGCTTCGGCGCGGCCCTCTCGGCCGTCATCTTCGGCCTGGGAGCGGGCCTGGTCCTGGACGAGTTCGCCCTGATCCTGCACCTCGACGACGTCTACTGGAGCGAGCAGGGCCGCAAGAGCGTGGAGATCGTGGTGCTGACGGCCGCCCTCGTGGCGCTGGTCCTCGGCGGGTTCGTGCCGTTCGGGGTGAACGACCTCACCACCGAGGAGCGGCAGAGCCGCGGCCTCGTGGTCATGAACACGGCCACGAACTTCTTCCTGGCGCTGATCGCCCTGGGGAAGGGCAAGGCCCGCACCGCGTTCTTCGGCACGGTCATCCCGTTCGTCGCGCTCATCGGCGCGGTCCGCCTCGCCCGGCCGGACTCCCCGTACGCGAAGAGGTTCTACGGGAAGCGCCCCCGCGCCCGCGCCAAGGCCGCGCTGCGCGCCTTCCACCACGACCGGCGGTGGTCGGCGCCGCGCCGGAGGTTCGAGAACTTCATCGGCGGCACCCCCGACGAGGAGCGGGCCGTCGTCGCGGCGCCGGAGAAGCCGCCGGGGACCTGAGCCGGCGCCCCGGCGCCCGGCGGGACCCCGGACGAACGGCGACGGGCCCGCCCCCGTGGCGGGGGCGGGCCGGTGGTGCCGTTCGGTCGCCGGACCTCAGCCCGGGATCAGGCCGTCGTCGGCGAGCATGTCCCTGACCTCGTGCAGGCCGGCGTCCGGCCCGGGCAGGATCAGCTCGGACGGCTCCAGCGCGTCGTCCGGGAGCGGGTCGCCGAGGCGCCGTACCGCTTCGAGGAGCGCGCCCAGCGTGCGCCGGAAGCCCTCCTCGTCGCCGTTCTGCACCTCGGCGAGCAGCTCGTCGTCCAGCTTGTTGAGCTCGGCGAGGTGGCCGTCGGCCAACTCCACCTGCCCCTCCCCCATGATGCGGACAATCATGACGGGCCCCGTCCTACTGCTTGTCGAACCGGTGCTGGGTCTGCGGCGGCTGGGCGGTGCCGGGGGCGCCGCCCTCGATGGCCGACTGCTGCGCGGACGACCCGCCCGCCAGCTCGGCCTTCATCCGCTGGAGTTCGAGCTCCACGTCCGTACCGCCCGAGAGGCGGTCCAGCTCGGCCTGGATGTCGTCCTTGGAGCCGAGGCCGCTGCGGTCGTCGAGCGCGCCGGAGGCCAGCAGCTCGTCGATCGCGCCGGCGCGGGCCTGGAGCTGGGCGGTCTTGTCCTCGGCCCGCTGGATGGCCAGGCCGACGTCGCTCATCTCCTCGGAGATCCCGGAGAAGGACTCCGCGATCCGGGTCTGCGCCTGGGCCGCGGTGTAGGTGGCCTTGATGGTCTCCTTCTTCGTCCGGAAAGCGTCCACCTTGGCCTGCAGGCGCTGTGCGGCGAGAGTCAGCTTCTCCTCCTCGCCCTGGAGGGTCTGGTGCTGCACCTCCAGGTCGCTGACCTGCTGCTGGAGGGAGGAGCGGCGGGCCAGGGCCTCGCGGGCCAGGTCCTCACGGCCCAGGGCGAGGGCCTTGCGGCCCTGGTCCTCCAGCTTGGCCGACTGGCCCTGGAGCTGGTTCAGCTGCAGTTCCAGGCGCTTGCGGGAGGTCGCCACGTCGGCGACTCCGCGGCGCACCTTCTGAAGCAGCTCCAGCTGCTTCTGGTACGAGTAGTCGAGGGTTTCGCGCGGGTCCTCGGCCCGGTCAAGGGCCTTGTTCGCCTTCGCGCGGAAGATCATCCCCATACGCTTCATGACACCGCTCATGGGCTTCGCGCGCCCCCTTCTGACGGACTTCGCTCAAGGTCACCGACAAGACCCACAGTACGGGCCCTGTCTCCATTACCGCACTGTTCGAGCACGGATGCGCTCCTCCTCCAGGACGACTACACCCGCGCCCTGTCAGGCGTAAGGAGTAGGTGATCCCAGGAGGGGGGCCCACCGGACGGACCGTGCAACTGGAAGACGCCCGCCGTTGCCGGATCGTTCCCCACCGGGGTGGGGCACGTGCCCGCAACCACGTAGGCTTGGGTTTTGTGTTTGGTAGCCGCTCCTCCAAGGAAGAGAAGGCCGCCGCCACCGACAAGGTGAGCGCCGACCTCTCGCAGCCCCGTGACCCGCAGGCCCCCAAGGGCCGCCCTACGCCGAAGCGTGCTGTGGCCCAGTCGCAGCGCAAGGCCGTGGTGGCCTCGACCGGCAATCGCAAGGAGGATGCCAAGCGAGCCCGTGAGCGCCGCCGCGTGGAAATGGCGAAGCAGCGCGAAGCCCTGGCCAATGGCGACGAGCGGTACCTGCCCGTCCGCGACAAGGGCCCGGTCCGCCGGTTCGTCCGCGACTACGTGGACTCCCGCTTCTCGGTCGCCGAGATGTTCCTGCCGCTGGCAGTGATCATCCTGGTGCTGAGCATGGTGCGGGTCCCCTCGATCCAGAACATCGCGCTGATGCTGTGGCTCGGCGTGATCGCGCTGATCATCGTCGACTCCGTCGGCCTCGTCCTGCGCCTCCGCAAGGCGCTGAACCAGCGCTTCCCGGACGAGCCCCGCCGCGGCGCCGTCGCGTACGGCCTCATGCGCACCCTCCAGATGCGCCGGCTCCGCCTGCCCAAGCCGCAGGTCAAGCGCGGGGAACGGCCCTGAGTTCATTGGCGCCCGGAGCCACGGCTCCGGGCGAGGGCTTCTCGGGCGGTTCCCGCATCTGGCTCGAAGGGCTGGGCGGGCTGCGCAACGCGGTCCGCCAGGAACTCGTCGGCCGCCAGGTGGAGGAGCAGATCGCGCACCGCTTCCCGGTCGGGCAGCGGCTGCGCGTGCTCGACGTCGGCATGGGCCAGGGCACGCAGGCCCTGCGGCTGGCCCGCGCCGGGCACAAGGTGACCGGTCTGGAGCAGGACCCCGGCATGCTGGCCGTCGCCCGCGAGGCGCTGGCCCAGGAGCCCGCCGGGATCCGCGACCGGGTCCGCCTCATGGAGGGTGACGGCCGCGAGACCGGCGCCCACTTCCTGCCGGGCAGCTTCGACGTCGTGCTGTGCCACGGGGTGCTGATGTACGTGCCCGAGGCGGACGCCATGCTCGCCGGGCTGGCCCGGATGCTGGCCCCCGGCGGACTGCTGTCCCTGCTGGTGCGCAACGGCGACGCGCTCGCCATGCGGCCCGGGCTGAGCGGCGACTGGGCGGGGGCGCTGGCCGCCTTCGAGAGCCTCGACTACACGAACCGGCTGGGCCTCGACGTGCGGGCCGACCGGCTGGCGGGCCTGACGGCCACGTTGTCGGGCATCGGGGCACCGCTCCAGGCCTGGTACGGGGTGCGCGTCTTCACCGACGGGACCGAGGCCGGCGACACCCTCCCGCCCGACGAGGAGCTGGAGCGGCTGCTGGCAGCCGAGGACCGTGCCGGGCGCACCGACCCGTACCGCGCGGTCGCGGCGCTGCTGCACCTGTGCGGCGTACGGGGCTGACCCGACGGACTCCGGGCGGACCCGGGCCGACGGACTCCGGCCCTCCGGGAGCGGTCGCCCGCTCCCGGAGGCGAACCGCTCAGGCGTCGAGCGCCGCGCGCAGGCTCATCGTGTAGAGCTCGGTCCCGCTGTCGTCGGACAGCTTCACCTGCTCGGTGCCGCCCTCCAGCAGGTCCTTCCAGTACTCGCCGATCCAGGACTCCGCGTCGCCCTGCGTGGTGAACTCCTCCGGCACCACCGACGGGCTCGCCTCGCTGCCGTCGGCCGTCTCGAACCGCCACGTCCACGCCATGTCCGCCTCCGTTGCTCGTCCGCTGTCCGCTGTTCGCGCGCTTCTCGCCTTGAGTGTGCCCGCAGAGTAACCGGGCGCGCAGCACTCTCGTGGACGCGGGAGGATCATCCTGTGGAACTCACTCTGCTCGGCACCGGCACACCCGAGGGGCTGCCCCGCCCCGGCTGTCCCTGCGCGGCCTGCGCGCTCTCGGTCGGCACCCGGTCCCGCGCGGCCACCGCCGTCCTCGTGGACGGCGCCCTGCTGCTGGACCTGACCCCCGGGGCGGTCCTGGCGGGCGCCCGGGCCGGGCATTCCCTGGCCGGCGTACGGCAGGTCCTGCTGACCCACCCGCACGACGGCCCCCCGGTGGAGCTGCCGCCCGGGCTGCCGGCCGCCGGGCGGGTACCGGACGGCCGGGAGCTGGCCGTGATCTCGGGGCACCGGGTGCGGGCGGTGCCGATGGACGCGCCGGGCACCGGGTACGAGGTGACGGGCCCGGACGGCGGCCGGCTGCTGTACCTGCCGCCCGGCGGGGCTCCCGCCGGTACCGACGGCACGACCGGGCAGCGCCCGTACGACATGGTCCTCGCGGACGTGCTCGGCCGGCCCGGGGCGCTGGCCCGGCTGCGGGCGAGCGGCGCGATCGGCCCGGCCACGGACGTGATCGCCGTGCACCTGGACCACGACACCCCGCCGGGCCGGGAGCTGGAGCGCCGCTGCGCGGCCGCCGGGGCGCGGGCGGTGCCGGACGGCACCACGGTGGTCGTCGGGGAGTACCACGCGGTACCGGACCTGCCGCGGCGGACGCTGGTGCTGGGCGGGGCCCGCTCGGGCAAGTCCTTCGAGGCGGAGCGGCGCCTCGCGGCGTTCCCCGGGGTGGTCTACGCGGCCACCGGCGGCACCCGGGACGGGGACACGGAGTGGGCCCGGCGTGTCGGCCTGCACCGGGAGCGCCGCCCGGCGACCTGGCGGACGGTGGAGACCTGCGACCTGGTCCCGCTGCTGGCCGAGACCGGGCCGCCGCTGCTCGTGGACTGCCTGGCCCTGTGGCTCACCGACGCGATGGACCGGGCCGGGGCCTGGGACGACGAGGTGTGGGCCAAGGGCGGCCACCAGCAACTGGAGGAGCGCTCGGCCGAGTTGGCGCGGGCGGTCCGCACGGCCCGGCGGCCGGTGGTGCTGGTCAGCAACGAGGTGGGCTCCGGAATCGTCCCGGCGACGGCCTCGGGGCGGCGCTTCCGCGACGAACTGGGCCGCCTCAACAACGCGGTCGCCGCCGAGTGCGAGCACGTCCTGCTGGTGGTCGCCGGACAGGCGCTGGTGCTGAAGGACTGAGCCGGCCCGCGGCACCTGACCGATCCTCACCGCGCCCCCAAGGGGAGGGCCTCACCGGCTGTACTCTCTGGCAGATGAGCACGCTGAATCTCGACGACTTCTCCGATCTGATCGAGCGCCCCGACGGGGGCGTCCGGCGTGATGCCGAGGAACGCCGTGAACGGCTGGCCGTGCCGCCCGGCGCGCTGGGCCGGCTCGACGAGCTCGCCGAGTGGCTCGCCGCCGCGCAGGGGCAGGTGCCGGTCAAGCCGATCGAGCACCCCCGCGTCGTGCTGTTCGCCGCCGACCACGGGATCGCCGCCGAGGGCGTCTCCGCGCGGCCCGCCGGGAGCGCCCACGCGCTGGTGCGGGCCGTGCTCGACGGGGCGAGCCCCGTCGCCGTCCTGGCCCGCCGGTCCGGGGCGACCGTACGGATCGTCGACGCCGGGCTCGACTGCGACCCCGGCCTGCTCCCCGACGAGGTGGTCAAGCACCGCGTACGGCGCGGCAGCGGCCGGATCGACGTGGAGGACGCGCTCAGCGTCGAGGAGGCGCGCGACGCGCTGCGCCTCGGGATGCGCATCGCCGACGAGGAGGCGGACTCGGGAACGGACCTGGTGGTCCTCGGGGACCTCAGCGTCGGCGGCACCACGGTGGCCGCCACCCTCGTCGCCGCCCTGTGCGGGACGGACGCCTCCGTGGTCACCGGCCGCGGCGGCGCGCCGATCGACGACCTCGCCTGGATGCGCAAGTGCGCGGCGATCCGCGACGCGCTGCGCCGGGCCCGCCCGGTCCTCGGCGACCAGGTCGCGCTGCTGGCGGCCGTCGGCGGCGCCGACGTGGCCGCGATCACCGGCTTCCTGCTCCAGTGCGCGGTGCGGCGCACCCCCGTGATCCTCGACGGCGTCGTCTCGGCGGCCTGCGGACTGGTGGCCCAGCGGGCCGCGTTCCGGGCTCCGGACTGGTGGCTGGCCGGTCAGGCGAGCGGCGAGCCGGGCCAGGCGAAGGCACTGGACCGTATGGCACTCAACCCTGTACTCGACCACGGCGTCACAGTGGGCGAGGGAACCGGGGCGCTGCTGGCCCTCCCCCTGGTCCAGGCGGCCGCCGCACTCGCGGCGGAACTCCCGGAGCAGGCGGCGCAGGAACCGACGGAATGAGCCGCCGGGGTCCGCGGCCCTGACCAGGCCGTGGCTCCGGAACGGCCCACCCCTGGCCAGTGGCGCCCCATATGATCGCTTTTTATGGGAGAGGTCCGTTTGACCAGCGTAGAGACCGACCGCGGTGCGGCACAGGCACCGGGCTCGGCATCCGGAAGGAAAGAAGCCGGCGGCGACCCCTCCGGCAAGGGGGCGGGCGGCGGCCGGGGGACCGGCCGGGGGACCGCGCGCTCACGACGGAGCGCGGCGTTCGCCGTCTGGTACCTGCGCGTCGTCACCTTCGTCAACTTCCTCAGCGCGGTGTGGCTTTCGCTCGGGCAGGACCTGCGCCGGCACAACACCGAGGACTTCTACACCCCGTACCTCCTCACGGCGGGCTTCGCCTCCGGGCTGTTCTCGCTGCTGCTGGCGGTCACCATGGGCCGCCGCAAACGGGCGGCGTGGATCCTGAACCTGGTGCTGGGCGGAGCTCTGCTGCTGGCCTTCGCGACCGCGGCCTTCGCGCCCTGCACCGCGGGCGACCTCAGCCTCTGCTACCCGGAGTTCCGGGGCCACGCGCAGAACTGGGTGTCCCTCGGCCTGACCGCCGCGTTCGTCGGCTCCCTGCTGCTGGGACGCCGGGAGTTCTACGCGCGCGGCGACCGCTCCAACCCGGCGCTGGCCACCATCGTCGCCGCCGTCGGCCTGCTGGTCACCTCGCTCGTCGCGGCGCTCCTCGTCGGGGCCACGAACACCGACCCGGACAGCTCCGAGGCCACCTTCCTGGCCCGCTGGCGGTACGGGGTGATGCGGCTGATCACTCTGGCGCCCGACGCCCAGGCCTCGCGCGCTATCACCACGCCCGGCTGGGTGGACGTCGTCGTCAACGTGATGTCGATGCTGCTGCTGCTCGCCGTGCTGTTCGCCGCGTTCCGCTCGCGCCGCGTCGTCGACCCCCTCTCCGAGGAGGACGAGGAGCGGCTGCGGGCGCTGCTCGCCAGGCAGGGCGACCGCGACTCCCTCGGCTACTTCGCGCTGCGCCGCGAGAAGTCCGTCATCTGGTCCCCGACGGGCAAGGCCGCCGTCACCTACCGCGTCGTCGGCGGCGTCTCGCTGGCCTCGGGCGACCCCATCGGCGACCCCGAGGCGTGGCCCGGCGCCATCGAGCCGTGGCTGGCCGAGGCCCGCGAGCACGGCTGGGTACCGGCCGTGATGGGCGCCGGCGAGGAGGCCGGCCAGATCTACGCCCGGCACGGCCTCGACGCGCTGGAGCTGGGCGACGAGGCGATCGTCGAGACCGCCGAGTTCACCCTGGACGGCCGCGCCATGCGGACCGTCCGGCAGGCGTACAACCGCGTGAAGCGGGCCGGGTACACGGTCCGCATCCGCCGCCACGCCGACATCCCGGCGGACGAGATGGACGTCCTGCTGCTGCGCGCCGACGACTGGCGCGACGGCGCGACCGAACGCGGCTTCTCGATGGCGCTGGGCCGGCTGGGTGATCCCGGCGACGGGCAGTGCGTGATGCTGGAGTGCACCGACGGCAACGGCGACCTGCGGGCGGTGCTGTCCTTCGTGCCGTGGGGCCCGAAGGGTCTGTCGCTGGACCTGATGCGCCGCGACCGGGACTCCGAGAACGGCCTGATGGAGTTCATGGTGATCGAACTCCTGGAGCGCTCCAAGGAGATCGGGGTCACCCAGGTCTCGCTGAACTTCGCGATGTTCCGGTCCGTCTTCGAGCGCGGGTCCCGGCTCGGCGCCGGTCCGGTGCTGCGGATGTGGCGCTCGCTGCTGAGCTTCTTCTCCCGCTGGTGGCAGATCGAGTCCCTCTACCGGGCCAACGCCAAATACCGGCCGATCTGGGAACCGCGGTTCATGCTCTTCGAGAAGAGTTCGGACCTGTTGCGGATCGGTATCGCGGCGGGCCGGGCCGAGGGCTTCCTGGAGGCTCCCGGCCTGCCGAAGTGGCTGCACCGCAGACACCTGGAGACCCGCCGTTGACAGCGCGGACCACGTCCCCCTCGCGGCGGTTCGCCCGGCGCGAGTGGGGGCCCATGTTCCGGACCGTCCGGGACGCGCTCGTCCACGAGAAGTGGCGCGCGGTCCCCATGACGCTCGGCGCGGTCTGTCTGACCACGGTCTTCCAGATCGTGCAGAACACCTCCTGGGGCTTCCAGCCCGTCCAGAACCTCGGGTCCGTCAAGGCCGTCGACCCGCTGTGGCTCGCCCTCCTGCGCACTCCTCTGTCGCTGTTCGTGCCCGCCCTGGACCTGCCGGTGTGGGGCGCGCTCGCGCAGATCCTGCTCGTCTTCGGGATCTCGGAGATCTGCATCGGCTGGTGGCGCACGCTGCTGATCGGCTACGTGGCCACCCTCGCCGGCACCACGTACGCGCGGATCGGGCTCTCGCTGAGCCCGGACCACCCCTTCGGCCTGCCGGCCTCCGACCGCATCGTCAACGACACCGGGCCCTCGGCGGCGGTGGTCGGGCTCGCCCTCTACGTCTGCTGGCGCTACCGGGCCTACCTGACCGGGGCCCTGGTGGTCCTGGCGATGATCGGCGAGGTCCTGGTCAAGGACAACCTGGCGGGCAAGGAGCACCTCGCCGCCATCGCGGCCGTCATGGCGGTGTGCGTCCTGCGGGCCGTCTGGGGCCCGGAGCGCTTCCGGGCGCCGCTCGGCCGGCGCCCGCCGCCCGTGGACACCCGCTAGTGCGGCTTCCCGGACCGGGCCCGGTCCGGGAAGCCGTACCGTATCGGGGTGACGACACCCCCCGGGCCGTTCGGGTCCACCCGGCAGTGGATGCGGGACCATCCGCTCGCGACCGACGCCGTACTGGCGTTCGGGGCGTTCGTCGCCATGGTCGTCGGCTCCTACGCCGATCCGCACGGCCCCCACGGACCCACCTTCGGGACCCGCGATCCCGAGCCGCTGTCCCTGCTGCTGATGCTGCTCGGCGCGGCCGCCCTGGTGCTGCGGCGCCGACGGCCGCGCACCGTGCTGGCCGTGGCCTGCGCGCTGTCGCTGCTGGAGCTGATCACCGGGGAGCCGCGGGCCCCGGTCGTCATGTGCACGGTGATCGCGCTGTTCACGGTGGCCGCCCGCACCGACCGGCCGACGACCTGGCGGGTCGGCCTGCTCACCATGGCGGGCCTCACGGGCGTGGCCATGCTGGCCGGACCGCTGCCCTGGTACGCGCAGGAGAACCTCGGCATCTTCGCCTGGACCGGGATGGCCGCCGCGGCCGGGGACGCCGTCCGCAGCCGGCGGGCCTTCGTCGACGCCATACGGGAACGGGCCGAGCGGGCCGAACGCACCCGCGAGGAGGAGGCCCGGCGCCGGGTCGCCGAGGAGCGGCTGCGGATCGCCCGGGACCTGCACGACGTCGTGGCCCACCACATCGCCCTGGTGAACGTGCAGGCGGGGGTGGCCGCCCACGTCATGGACAAGCGTCCCGACCAGGCCAAGGAGGCCCTGGCCCACGTGCGGGACGCGAGCCGCTCGGCGCTGAACGAGCTGCGGGCGACGGTCGGGCTGCTGCGCCAGTCCGGCGACCCGGAGGCGCCCACCGAGCCGGCGCCCGGACTCGCGGTCCTGGACGCGCTGGTGGACACCTTCCGCAACGCCGGCCTGCCGGTCGAGGTGATCGTCCAGCTGGGGCCGGAGGCCGCCGGCCCGGCCCCGGGCGCCCTGCCGGCCGCGGTGGACCTGGCGGCGTACCGGGTCATCCAGGAGGCGCTGACCAACGTCCGCAAGCACGCTGGCCCGGAGGCCCGGGCCGAGGTGAGCGTGGTGCGGATCGGGCCCTCGGTGGAGGTGACCGTGCTGGACGACGGCGGTTCCCCGGACGCCTCCGCCCCCGCCGCGGAACCGGCCGGCCCCGGCGGCGGCCACGGACTGCTCGGCATGCGCGAGCGGACGGGCGCCCTGGGCGGCTCCTGCTTCGCCGGTCCCCGCTTCGGCGGCGGCTACCGGGTGCACGCCGTCCTCCCGCTCTGAGGCGGGGTTCCGCGGGCGAGTGAGCCGAAGGGGCTTCGGCGCCCCGGAGGCGAACCGAGCCCCAAAAAGAGGGGGATCAGCAGGCTTTGCGCCATGCGTCCAGGTCGTATCTCTTCTCCAGGGAGCTGAGACCCAGCTCCCTGGAGCGCGCGCAGAACCGCCCCGCCGGCAGCTCGTACTCGACGTGGAAGACGGCCTTGCCGGCCTTGATGAACGGGGTCAGCCGGTCGCATTCGCGGTACTGCGCACACTGCTCGTTGACCGCGAAGTCGAACTCCCCGACGAGCTGCGGGATCTGGTCGAGGTCGTTCTTCAGGCCGACGGCCAGGCCCCGGTCGTGGGCGAGCTTCGCGATCAGCCGGTTGTACGCCAGCTGGTGGTCGGCGGTGAGCGGGAACCCGGAGGTGTTCTGGTAGGCGTCCATGTTGTCCGGCTCCACCGCGTCGAAGCCCTTGTCCCGGCACATGTCGAACCGCTTCGCCATCAGCGGTTCCAGCACGTCCAGCCGCCGCACGTCCAGCCAACGCTCGCCCTCCCAGCCGTTGCCCTGCCCGAGGAGCTCCTTCGGGAAGGCGTCCGCGTCGGGCCGGAAGTCCTCCCAGGCGCCGGTGGAGAGGTAACAGATGGTCTTGCGCCCGGCCTTCTCCAGCGCGGAGACCTGCTCCGCGGTCGTGGTGAACCCGTCGACGTCGTACACGGGCGCGTTCACCGAGGTGTCGAGCTTCCCGGTGAGCTGCCACTGCCAGCCGACCCCCGGCCGGGGCTGCCACCGCTCCCCCGGGGCCTGCTCGGGCCACGGGTAGGGCTCCTCGTCGTCCTCTTCCGGTGCGGCCGTGCACGCGGCGAGGAGCAGCAGCGGTACGAGCAGCAGCAGGCGGGCCCGCCACCGCGGCGGGCGGGCGGGGAAACGGTTCATCCCGCCGCCTCCAAGGCGTACGGCAGGGTCCCCCACGGGTGCGCGCCGCCGCCCGGGACCGCGCAGTGCACCCCCGCGCCGCGTTCGGTCGCGAGTTCCCCGGCGAGTGCGGCGGGCGCGCCCGGCGGGACGGCGTACACGAGGTGGCAGAACCGTTCGGCGGGGTGGTCGGCGGTCCACGGCGGGACGGCCGCGGCGTCCTGATAGGCGTCCCAGGGGCCCTCGAAGGTGACGAGGAGGTCGGCGAGTCCGGCGTAGCCGGGGTGCGGGTGGACCCCGTGGTTCAGGACGAGGGTGCGGGCGCCCGCGGCGCGGGCGGCGACCGAGAGCCGCCCGTAGTGCGCGAGCAGTTCGGGGCCGGAGGCGGCCTGGTCGAGGAACGCCCCGTCGGTGCCGTACCAGTCGCGGTGGCGCAGCAGGTCCTGGACCACCGCGGCGTGCGGGCGCCGCCCGTAGTCGGTGTCGGCGTACCCCAGGACGGGGACCCCGGCCTCGCGCAGCCGCTCGGCGACGAGGGCGAACCGCTCGTCGGGGGCCTCGCCGGGTCCGTTGTCGGGGTTGAGCACGACGGAGTGCAGCCGGCCGGCGGAGCGGATGACCCGCTCCCAGTCCTCGGGGCGGTCGGCGGGGTGCTCGTACAGGGGCACCAGCAGCATGGGGTCCTTCTTCTCGTCGTACGGCTCGCGGGTCGGACGGGTCGGACGGGTTCGGGCGGTCGGGTTCGGGCGGTTGCTCGGGCAGGTCGGCGGGGCGGTCGGGTCAGCGGTGGGCCGTGGCGCGGCCGAGGAGCAGGCAGACCAGGACGGCCAGGGCCGCGGCCGCCGTGGCGGCCACCGCCAGCTGCACCATCCGGGGCTGTCCCAGCCCGGTCAGCAGCGCCAGGCTCTGGGCGACTGCGGCCGAGGCGCAGACCACGGCGGCGGGCCGGACCGCCCCGAAGGACTGCAGGAGCAGCCCGGTCCACATCACGGCGCCGAGCAGCAGCAGGGTGGCGGTCCGGACGCCGGTGAGGACGGGGGCCCCGGGCCAGAGCAGGGTGCCGGTCACCCCCAGGGCCAGCAGCACCGCCAGGTAGGCGGCGAGGCACCGGGCGAGGGTGCCGAGCATCCGCCCCCGGAACGCGCGGGACGAGCGGGCCGCGCGGAGCCCGGCGAGGCTGCCGCTGCGGAACCGGTGGAGCAGCCATTCGGCGGGGCCCATGCTGAGGGTGAGGGCCACCGCCGAGGGGGCGGCGACGGCTTCGGCCGGGCCTCCGGCGAGCACCTCGCCGAGGGCGGCGTACAGCACGAGCAGACCGGTGCCGAGGCCGAAGACCCCGTACGGCACGGAGTCCCCGAGCCGGGGTCCGCGCGGGGTGTACTCCTCCTCGGCGCCGCGCAGCATCTGCCAGCGCACCGGGCCGGCGCCCGGGCGGCGCTCCGCCCAGCCCCGGACGCGCCGCAGGGCTCCGCGCAGGCCGGCGGCGAGCGGCAGTTCCCGTACGGCCAGCGTGCTGGCGGCCGCGAGGGACACGGCGAGCAGGGTCATCCGCACCGGCACGGGCAGGTCCACGAAGAGCGCCAGCACCGCGCCGGCGGCCATCGGGCCGAGCGCGGCGAGCAGCACCCGCTCGCGGCCGAGCACGAGCAGGACGGTGGCCGCGCCGACGTAGAGGGCCTGGCCCGCGGCGAAGGCGTACGAGAACGGCGGCCCGCCGGGCACCGCCAGCGCGGCGGCGGTGCCCAGCAGGGACCCGGCGGGGGTGCCGACGAGCAGGGTCCGTCCGGCGGCGGCCCGGTCGCCGAGGCCGAGCCAGGAGTAGGCGCGGTGGGAGAGGGTCTGGTCCCAGACCCAGCCGATGAGGGCGCCGGCGAGCAGGGTCAGCGTCCCGGCGGGCAGGCCCAGGCGGTCCTTGGGGCCGTCGAGCAGGGGGGCGCCCAGCACGTAGGCCAGGCCGGGCAGGGCGAAGATCACCCCGCGCAGCAGGCAGGCGGTGAGGGAGACCTTCCACGGGTCGGCGGCGTCGGCGGGTTCCGGGAAGGAGCGGGGCACCCGGGCGAAGAGCTCCTCGGCGAGGCCGAAGGAGTCCGGACGGCCGTAGGTGAGCCGGATGTACTCGTCGGTCATGCCGTCGGATTCGAGGATGGCGGCGATCTCGTCGGGGTGCACGGCCGCCGAGATGAACACGCCGAGGCGGGCAACGAGTTCGTCCATCGGGTCGGCCGCGGGGATGCTGCGGCGCGGCCGGGGGATGGCCGGGAGGGTGTAGGCCCGCGGGCCGTGCGCACCGCGGGCGCCGGGCGTACCCGCCGCTGCTCCGCCGCCCGCCCGCCCCGGGGTGCGGCGGGCGGCGGAGCCGACGGGTACCCAGCCGCCGTCCGGGCCGGGGGGCTTGAGCCAGAGCGATCCGCTCACCACAGGCTCCCGTCGGCCGCGAGTTCCCGGTACCAGGGGTCGGCGAGCCGCTGGGTCCAGTCGTCGCCCTCGTGGACGGGCAGGACGGGCTGGCCGGCGAGTTCCCGGTAGATGTGCCGGAAGCCGTCCACGGACTGGTGGAGGGTGAACTTCTCCACCACCCGCTTGCGGGCCATCCGGCCGAGCTCGGCGCGGCGTTCGTCGTCGCGGAGCAGGGCGAGGGTGGCGCGGGCCATGGTCTCCGGTTCGCGCGGCGGGACGACGAGGCCGGTGTCGCCGACGGCCTCGCGGACCCCGCCGACGTCGGTGGAGACGGTGGTGCGGCCGCAGGACATGGCCTCGATGATGCTGAAGGGGAAACCCTCGCTGATGGAGGAGAGCATGACGACCGAGCCGGCCGCGTACGCCCGGGCTACCTGCTCGATGCGGCCCTCGTAGCTGATGCCGTCGCCCACCCCGAGTTCGGCGGCGAGCTCCTCCAGCCGGAGCCGGTAGCCCTCGCAGCCGGCCGGGACCGGGCCGAAGAGGCGCAGCCGCAGCCCGGGAAGCTCCTCGCGCATGAACGCGTAGGCCCGGATGAGGGTTTCGAGGTCCTTGATCGGGTCGATGCGGCCGCACCAGCTGAGGGTGGGCACCTCGGGTTCGGGGCCGGCCTCGGGGAAGGCGTGCGGGTCGACGCCGTTGTAGACGGTGCGGATGCGCTCGGAGTCGGCGCCCCCGCGCTCCTCCCAGCGGCGGTTGTACTGGTTGCACGGGGTGATCAGGTCGGCCTGCCGGTAGCCCTCGGTGTTGAGCTCGCGGTAGAAGCCGAGCATGAGGGCCTTGACCGGCCAGCGCTGTTCGGCGGTGCGGTAGCCGAGGTAGCGCTCGCGCAGGTAGATGCCGTGCTCGGTGAGGAGGAAGGGCACGTCGTCGAGGTACTTGGCGGCGAGCGCGGGAAGGGTGGCGAGGCCGCTGCTGACGGCGTGCGCGACGCTGTCGGGCGGGATCCGCACGGAGAGCGGGCGCAGCGCGTGTTCCAGCAGGTCGGTGGCGGTGAGCGCGTCGTGGATGGTGGGCCGGGC
The DNA here is from genome assembly GCF_042717785.1 of Streptomyces sp. NPDC058619. Taxonomy (NCBI): domain Bacteria; kingdom Bacillati; phylum Actinomycetota; class Actinomycetes; order Kitasatosporales; family Streptomycetaceae; genus Streptomyces; species Streptomyces sp. NPDC058619. The sequence continues at coordinate 180,552 of NZ_JBHXQN010000011.1, read as the reverse complement.
CTCGGCGGTGCTGAGGCCGGGACGGGTCCAGACGCGCATCAGGAGGCGCAGGACGTACTCGGAGCGCAGGGCCGGGGCGAGTTTGCCGGCCCGGGCGAGCTGGGCCAGTTCGCGCAGGGCGTTGGAGAATCCGCCGTGGGACGGGTCGAGCAGGGACAGCAGGAAGGTTTCGTAGACCCGGGTGAAGCGGCGGTGGGCCTTGCCGCGCAGGGCCTTGCGGCGGCCGCGGCCGGGGGGAGGACCCCAGAGCGGGACGGCGGTGTGGCGGTAGACGTTGCGCGGGAGTTCCCAGGTGACCGGCTCGCGTCCGGAGCCGGTCAGGGCTATGACGTTGAAATCGACCTCCGGCATGCCCCGTACCAGTTGGTCGCACCAGGTGCTGACGCCCCCGTGGACGTGCGGGTAGGTGCCTTCGGTGAGCATGGTGACATGACGCCCATGGCTCATGCGGTGTGTCCCCCCAGGACGGAAAAGGGGCCGGCGCCCTGGGTAGGGAGCGCCGGCGCTAGGTGGTACGGGTGACGGCTTGCGGGACGGTCAGCCGGGCAGCTTGAGCGTGACGGCGCTCTGGAGCAGCTCGGGCGAGGTCCAGGCGGAGCGGCTTCCGGCGTAGGCGGTGCCGAAGTCGGCGCTGCCGAGCAGCATCTGCTTCCTGGTGCCGTTGGGGGCGGTTACCGGGGCGAAGACGCCGGAGGGCGTCTTGACGGTGACGGCCGTGCCGATGCGGTAGGCGGTGACCTGGTTGTTCTCGATCGCCTTGTCCCAGGCCGCGCGGCGGCTGAGCTCGACGCCGGTGTCCTTCATGCTCTGGTTCACGATCGGCGCGCTGGGCGCGTAGAGCGTGCGGTAGGTGTCGAGGACCTGGTTGAGCACCGGGTAGAGGGTGCGGTCCTCGGCGAGGTTGGACTGGTGGACGTAGTGCGGGCGCGGGTCGTTCGCGAGGACGTGGCGCAGGGCGGTCCGGGCCTCCTGGGGGACGATGTAGTCCAGGTAGCCGGTGGTGGCGTCGACCGGGGCCGGGAGGCAGGTGGACGTGCCGGGGTTGTCCTCGCAGATGCCGCTGCCGCCGTGGGCGCGGCTGGTGTAGATCCAGTTGTACTCGTCGGCCATCTCCGCGTTGGTGCCCGTGTTGTAGTACACGTTCATCGGGTGGCGGGGGACGGTCAGGGCGGCGCCGACGGCCCGCTGCGCGGGTTCCCGGGAGTTGTCGCTGCCGGCCCACTTGACGCCGTTGTCGGCGAGGGCCCCGGCCAGGTTGGGGTTGTCCTGGGGCTGCTGCGGGTTGGTCCTGAGGCCGGAGTGCTCGCCGGTGACCAGTTCGGTGCGGTCGGTGGTGATGCCCTTGGCGGCCGCCCAGTTGTTGTTGTCGCGGATCTGCGCCGAGATCTCCGCGCGGCTCATGTACTGCACGACGCCCTGGGCGTTCTTCTTGCAGGTCCAGGGGGAGGTGGTGACGTCCTGGACGCAGCCGAGGAACGGGTGCGTGTACGTGTGGTTCATCCAGCGGAACTTGGACCGGTCGGCGATCAGCTGGGCGGTCATCGCGTCGACGCCGGCGTTCTCGGCCTTCCACTCCTCGCCGGCGCCGGCGTTGAAGAGCATGTCGAGCGTGAAGTTCTTGGACGTCTGCCACTGGGCCGCGTACTGCGCGTCCGCGGCGGTCATCCGGATGGTGCTCTCCTGGCCCTCGCCGCCCGGACAGGCGTAGTCGCCGGGCGTGCAGTTGAGCTCCTTGCTCCAGCGGGCGTCGGGGGCGAAGACGTCGTCGACGTGGACCGCGAAGTAGTTGCGGCTCTGACCGAGGTGGACGCCCTGGGTGAGCCACTCGACGATGCCGCGGGCCAGCAGCCGGAACTGCTGCTGGTGCTGGTTGTAGCCGAAGGTGACGACCAGCTCGCTGCGTCCGTCGTGGGTGTACTCGCCGACGAGCGAGGCCCGTCCGGAGCCGACGGGGGCGTCGAGGTAGCTGGTGTAGCCGGCCCGCGGCTTGCCCATGAACCCGTAGCTCTCGGGCACGAGGGGCGAGTTGTCCTCGAAGGCGACCTGCCCGCCGAGGTAGCCGAACGGTCCCGCCTCGCCGGCTGCGGTGACCGCGGCCCGGGTGCCGTCGAGCTCGCCGCCGTAGCCGCCGTTGTCGGTGTACTCCAGCCCCACGCCCGGGTGGGACCAGGTGTAGGCGTCGACCTGGCGGATCCCGTACGTCGTCTCGTAGGCGGCGAGCGCCGCCATCTCTGCCGAGCCCTCCCCGAACGGGTTCTCGTTCGGCAGGACCACCCCCTGGAACTTGGCGCGCGGACGGCCGTCGACCGTGTCGCTGAGGTAGGCCGCGTTGATGACCGGGCGGCCGCTGCTGCCCAGTTGTACGCGGGTGAACGGGACTCCGGTGTCGCGGAGCTCCGCGGTGATCGCCTCGACCGAGGTGCCGCCGTCATCGACGACCAGCACCTTCAGGTCGATGCGCGGTGTCACGGCCGCCGTGGCGGTCGCGGCGGGTACGACGACGGATACCAGGGCTGCCGCGGCCATGACGGCTGCGACCCTGTTCATCCGGTTCTTGTTGACCATTTCGGCCTTTCCCCCCGCAGGCATCCCTCGACAACGGCCCTGGGCGGACGGCCGGGCCGGGGAGGCACTGTGGAAATCATGCAAAAGGACCCCAGCGTCCCCTTGCGAGAGTGGGCCGAGTCTTTCGGACCTCGTCAGGTCTACGAGGCAAACCTGGAGCAGAGTCCACAGACGGGTGAACCCATTGGCCGTTTGATCGAACAACTTGCCAAACCTTCGAGTGGCGTGCGGACGAGTCCGGGCGCGTACGCTCATTTCCGGCGGCGCCCGGGCCCGAATACGATCGCCACGGATGGCCGTCCACCCACTCGGCCCACACATACATACGGAAGCGAGACCTCACCACCGTGACTGCTCTGACTCTCAGCACTGCCGGCGCGGCGACGCTGCGCGCCGACGCCCTCGTGGTCGGCGTGGCGAAGGGCCCCAAGGGCCCCCTCGCCGCCGCGGGCGCCGAGGCCGTGGACACCGCGTACGCGGGCAAGCTCGCCGCCGTACTCGAAGCGCTCGGGGCCTCGGGCGCCGAAGGGGAGATCACCAAGCTCCCGGCCCCGGACGGCTTCAAGGTGCCGGTCGTGCTGGCGGTCGGACTCGGCACCCTCCCGGACGAGGACGAGTCGTACGACGAGGAGGTGCTGCGCCGCGCCGCCGGCGCCGCCGCCCGCGCCCTGCACGGCTCCAAGAAGGCCGCCTTCGCGCTCCCCCTCGACGACGCGTCCGCCGTGACCGCCGTCGCCGAGGGCGCGCTGCTCGGCGCGTACGCCTTCACCGCCTACCAGGGCGGCGAGAAGAAGGGCGCCAAGAACGGCGGCCCCAAGCTGCCGCTGGCCGAGATCGCCCTGCTGGGCGCCAAGCCCCGCGACAAGGAGCACAAGGCCGCGGCCGAGCGCGCCTCCGTCGTCGCGACCGAGGTCAACGTCGCCCGCGACCTGGTCAACACCCCGCCGAACGACCTCACCCCTGAGGCCTTCGCCGCGGTCGCCTCCGCGGCCGCGAAGGAGAACGGCATCAAGGTCCAGGTCCTGGACGAGAAGGCCCTGCTCAAGGGCGGCTACGGCGGCATCATTGGCGTCGGCAAGGGCTCGGAGAACCCGCCGCGCCTGGTGAAGCTCACCTACACCCATGCCAAGGCGGAGAAGAGCCTGGCCTTCGTCGGCAAGGGCATCACCTACGACTCCGGCGGCATCTCGCTGAAGCCGGCCGGCCACAACGAGACGATGAAGTGCGACATGGCCGGCGCCGCCGCCGTCTTCGCCGCCGTCGTCGCGGCCGCCAAGCTGGGCCTCCAGGTCAACGTGACCGGCTGGCTCGCGCTCGCCGAGAACATGCCGTCCGGCTCCGCCACCAAGCCCGGTGACGTGCTGCGCATGTACAGCGGCAAGACCGTCGAGGTCCTCAACACCGACGCCGAGGGCCGCCTCGTCCTGGGCGACGCGCTGACCAAGGCCTCCGAGGACAACCCGGACGCGATCATCGACGTCGCGACCCTGACCGGCGCCATGGTGCTGGCCCTGGGCGACCGGACCTTCGGGATCATGTCGAACGACGACGCCTTCCGCACCTCGATCCACGAGATCGCGGAAGAGGTCGGCGAGGCCTCCTGGCCGATGCCGCTCCCCGCGGACCTGCGCAAGTCCATGGACTCCCCCACCGCCGACATCGCCAACATGGGCGTCCGGATGGGCGGCGGCCTGGTGGCCGGCCTCTTCCTCCAGGAGTTCGTCGGCGAGGGCATCACCTGGGCCCACCTCGACATCGCGGGCCCGGCCTTCCACGAGGGCGCCCCGCACGGCTACACCCCCAAGGGCGGCACCGGCTCGGCCGTCCGCACCCTGGTGCGGCTGGCCGAGCGCACGGCCACGGGCGACCTGGGCTGACGCTCCGCGAGTGACACCTGACGCACTCCGGGCCTTGATCGAAAAGCCGGTCAAGGCCCGTGGTGTGCCCGGGGGCGTTCAGCCCACAACGAAATCCGTAGGTCTCTACGCACCGGTAATCGTGGCTTCGGGCCGAACGACCGGTCACATGTTGGGCCCGGCGTCCCGCGTTCCCCCGACAAATGCGAAGATGGGTTCTCGGCAGGACAGGGCCCCCACCACAGGGCCGACGAAACCAGCGGCCGATTACCAGCCGCCGCCCGGTCACAGAGGACCGGTGCCCGGCGCACATGCATGGAGGACGTGACGTGGCGAACGACGCCAGCACCGTTTTCGACCTAGTGATCCTCGGCGGTGGCAGTGGCGGTTACGCCGCGGCTCTCCGCGCATCCCAGCTGGGTCTCGACGTTGCGCTGATCGAGAAGAACAAGCTCGGCGGCACCTGCCTGCACAACGGTTGCATCCCCACGAAGGCTCTGCTGCACGCCGGTGAGATCGCGGACCAGGCGCGCGAGGCCGCTCAGTTCGGTGTCAAGGCCTCCTTCGAGGGCATCGACATCGCGGGTGTGCACAAGTACAAGGACGAGGTCATCTCGGGCCTGTACAAGGGCCTGCAGGGCCTGGTCGCCTCCCGCAAGGTGACCTACATCGAGGGAGAGGGCCGCCTCTCCTCCCCGACTTCCGTCGACGTGAACGGCCAGCGCGTCCAGGGCCGCCACGTGCTCCTGGCGACCGGCTCCGTGCCGAAGTCGCTGCCGGGCCTGAACATCGACGGCAACCGCATCATCTCCTCGGACCACGCGCTGGTCCTCGACCGCGTCCCCGAGTCCGCGATCGTCCTGGGCGGTGGCGTCATCGGCGTCGAGTTCGCCTCGGCGTGGAAGTCCTTCGGCACCGACGTCACCGTCGTCGAGGGCCTCAAGCACCTCGTGCCGGTCGAGGACGAGAACAGCTCGAAGCTGCTGGAGCGCGCGTTCCGCAAGCGCGGGATCAAGTTCAACCTCGGCACCTTCTTCGACAAGGCCGAGTACACGGAGAACGGCGTCCGCGTGACGCTGGCCGACGGCAAGGCCTTCGAGGCCGAGGTCCTGCTGGTCGCCATCGGCCGCGGGCCGGTCTCCCAGGGCCTGGGTTACGAGGAGCAGGGCGTCGCGATGGACCGCGGCTACGTCCTGGTCGACGAGTACATGCAGACCAACGTGCCGACCATCTCGGCCGTCGGCGACCTCGTCCCAACCCTCCAGCTCGCGCACGTCGGCTTCGCCGAGGGCATCCTGGTCGCAGAGCGTCTGGCCGGTCTCAAGACCGTCCCGATCGACTACGACGGTGTGCCGCGCGTCACGTACTGCCACCCCGAGGTCGCGTCCGTCGGCATCACCGAGGCCAAGGCCAAGGAGATCTACGGCGCGGACAAGGTCGTGGCCCTGAAGTACAACCTTGCGGGCAACGGCAAGAGCAAGATCCTCAAGACCGCGGGCGAGATCAAGCTCGTCCAGGTCAAGGACGGTGCCGTGGTCGGCGTCCACATGGTCGGTGACCGGATGGGCGAGCAGGTCGGCGAGGCCCAGCTCATTTACAACTGGGAGGCCCTGCCGGCCGAGGTCGCGCAGCTCATCCACGCGCACCCGACCCAGAACGAAGCGATGGGCGAGGCCCACCTGGCTCTCGCCGGCAAGCCGCTTCACTCCCACGACTAATTCGTCACGGGCGCGACGACCACTTCCGCACATTCGTTAGGAGCAACTGAAACCATGTCGGTTTCCGTAACCCTTCCGGCGCTCGGTGAGAGCGTCACCGAGGGCACTGTCACCCGCTGGCTGAAGGCCGAGGGCGAGCGCGTCGAGGCCGACGAGCCGCTGCTCGAGGTGTCGACCGACAAGGTCGACACCGAGATCCCCTCGCCCGTCTCCGGCATCCTCGCCTCCATCAAGGTGGCCGAGGACGAGACCGTCGAGGTCGGCGCCGAGCTGGCCGTCATCGACGACGGCTCGGGGGACGCGGCTCCGGCTGCCGAGGCTGCGGCTCCGGCCGCCGAGGCCCCCGCGGCCGAGACTCCGCAGGCCGTCCCGTCCACCGAGGTCCCGGCCGGCTCCGAGGCTCCGGCCCCGAGCGCCGACGCGGCCACCGGCGGCGGTTCCGCCGAGGGCACCGACGTCGTGCTCCCCGCCCTGGGCGAGTCCGTCACCGAGGGCACCGTCACCCGCTGGCTGAAGCAGGTCGGCGAGTCGGTCGAGGCCGACGAGCCGCTGCTCGAGGTCTCCACCGACAAGGTGGACACCGAGATCCCCGCGCCGGTCGCCGGCACGCTGCTGGAGATCCTGGTCGCCGAGGACGAGACCGCCGAGGTCGGCGCCCGTCTCGCCGTCATCGGCGTCGCGGGTGCGGCTCCGGCCGCCGCCCCGGCCGCTGCCGCCCCGGCTCCGGCCGAGGCTGCCGCTCCGGCGCCGGCTCCGGCCGCCCCCGCGGCTCCGGCTCCCGTGGCCGCCCCGGCCGCCCCCGCGGCTCCGGCTCCGGCTCCGGCTCCGGCTCCGGCTCCGGTCCAGGCTGCCGCCCCGGCGGCCGCTCCGGCCCCCGTGGCCGCCCCGGCTCCGGTCGCGCCCGCCGCCCCCGCCGCTCCGGCCTCCGCCGGTGACGAGGGCGCGTACGTGACCCCGCTGGTGCGCAAGCTCGCCACGGAGTCCGGCGTCGACCTCTCCGCGGTCTCGGGCACCGGTGTCGGTGGCCGCATCCGCAAGCAGGACGTCCTGGCCGCCGCCGAGGCGGCCAAGGCCGCTGCCGCCGCTCCGGCGCCTGCCGGCGCTCCCGCCGCCAAGGCCCCGGCCGCCGCGGTGTCCGAGCTGCGCGGTCAGACGGTCAAGATGACCCGCATGCGCAAGGTCATCGGCGAGAACATGATGAAGGCCCTGCACTCGCAGGCGCAGCTCAGCTCCGTGGTCGAGGTGGACATCACCAAGATCATGAAGCTGCGCGAGAAGGCCAAGGCCGGCTTCCTCGCCCGTGAGGGCGTCAAGCTGTCCCCGATGCCGTTCTTCGTCAAGGCCGCCGCCCAGGCGCTGAAGGCCCACGCGGTCGTCAACGCCCGGATCAACGAGGCCGAGGGCACCATCACCTACTTCGACTCGGAGAACATCGGCATCGCCGTCGACTCCGAGAAGGGCCTGATGACCCCGGTCATCAAGGGTGCGGGCGACCTCAACCTGGCGGGCATCTCCAAGGCGACCGCCGACCTGGCCTCCAAGGTCCGCGGCAACAAGATCACGCCGGACGAGCTGTCGGGCGCGACCTTCACCATCAGCAACACCGGCTCGCGCGGTGCGCTGTTCGACACGGTCATCGTGCCGCCGAACCAGGTCGCCATCCTGGGCATCGGTGCCACGGTGAAGCGCCCGGTGGTCATCGAGACCGCCGAGGGCACCAACATCGGCATCCGCGACATGACGTACCTGACCCTGTCCTACGACCACCGCCTGGTGGACGGCGCGGACGCGGCCCGGTACCTCTCGGCCGTCAAGGCGATCCTCGAGGCCGGCGAGTTCGAGGTCGAGCTCGGCCTGTAAGGCACGACGCCTCCCGCAGCACCCGCTGCACGTACGGCGCCCCCGCCCGGAACACCCTCCGGGCGGGGGCGCCGTCGTCATACCCCGGCCGATCCGGACGGACAGCGCGGGGGCGGCGCCGGGGCCCGCCCGGACGTCCGGGCGCCCACCCTGCTGACCGCCGGGGAACCGTACGAGGTCCCGGTGACGGCGCCCGACGAGGAGCTCCTCCTCGCGGCGGAGCTCCGCCCCTTGTAACCAGCCTCACCCGGCGGCCCCGACCGGGAACGCGTCCCGACGGCCCGAGCCGCCGTATTGTCTACGCATCAGGCCCCGCGTGACCCTGCCAGCCACCAGGAGATGAAGTCCCGATGATCACCCCACCCGTCGTGCACTCGCTGCGCGAGCAGATCCGCGAGCACATCGTGGAGGGGATCGTCAGCGGGCGCTGGAAGCCCGGCGAGCGGATCGTCGAGCGCCGGATCGCGGTGGAGCTGGAGGTCAGCCAGACCCCCGTGCGCGAGGCCCTGCGCGAGCTGGAGACCCTGCGGCTGATCGAGTCGGCGCCGAACAAGGGCGTGCGCGTACGGAACCTCTCGGCCGCGGACCTGGAGGAGATCTATCCGGTCCGGGCCGGCCTGGAGCAGATCGCGGCCGAGCTGGCCGCGCCTCGGCTGGCGGCGGACTGCTCGGCCCTGGAGCCGCACGTGGCGGCCCTGTGGGAGGCCGACCGCGCCGACGACGGCACCGCGCAGGTGCGGCACACGGTGGGGTTCCACCGGGAGATGGTGCGGGCGGCCGGGAACAGCGTCCTGCTGCACACCTGGGAGAGCCTCGGCATCGAGGTGTTCACGGCCCTGTCCATCCGGTGGCTGGGAACGGTCCAGAAGTCCTACGCCGAGGAGCACGAGGCGCTCGTCGAGGCCTTCCGCAGCCAGGATCCGGACATCGGCCTGCTCGTGAAGCGGCACGTCCTGGGGTGCGCGCCGCGCGCCTGAGCGGCCCGCTCTCCGCCCGGATTGACCCTATTTAACCGGCACTGCGTGCCTTCTTTCCTGGCACGCGGTGCCGACTTTCGTCGGATGTACATTTCTTCGCCACATTCATTTGATCGATCATCGATCAGCGATTTACAGTCATCGCGGACCTCAACCAGGTCCATCAGCCCTGTCCTGCCCGTCAGGGATTTCTTCACCACCTCTCCTTTGTCCGGAAGGCGGCGCACACCGATGTCCGACCCCGTAGGAAAGCTTCCGAGCGAGCTCGACCAGCTCCCGGACCGCGACACCGAGGAGACCGCCGAATGGGCGGCCTCCCTCGACGCCGTCGCCAAGGCCGCCGGTACGCGCCGCGCCGAATACCTGCTCCGCCGTACGCTCCAGCACGCCGAGGCCGCCGGCCTCGCGCTGCCGAAGCTGCTGGAGACGGACTACGTCAACACCATCCCCACCGCCGCGGAGCCCGAGTTCCCCGGTGACGAGGCGATGGAAGCCAGGATCACCGCCTGGAACCGCTGGAACGCGGCCGCCATGGTGACCCGCGGCTCCAAGTACGGCGTCGGCGGCCACATCGCCACCTTCGCCTCCGCCGCATGGCTCTACGAGACCGGCTTCCAGCACTTCTTCCGCGGGAAGGAGGCCGACGGATCGGGCGACCAGCTCTACATCCAGGGCCACGCCTCCCCCGGCATCTACGCCCGCGCCTTCCTCGACGGGCGGATCTCCGAGCAGCAGCTCGACAACTTCCGCCAGGAGTCCGGCGGCAACGGCCTGCCGTCCTACCCGCACCCGCGGCGCCTGCCGTGGCTGTGGGAGTTCCCGACGGTGTCCATGGGCCTCGGCCCGCTGTCCGCGATCTACCAGGCGCGCTTCAACCGCTACCTGCAGAACCGCAGCATCAAGGACACCGCGAACTCGCACGTCTGGGCCTTCCTGGGCGACGGCGAGATGGACGAGCCCGAGTCGACCGCCGCCCTGGCCCTGGCCTCCCGCGAGCAGCTCGACAACCTGACCTTCGTCATCAACTGCAACCTGCAGCGCCTCGACGGTCCGGTCCGCGCGAACTTCCGCGTCGTCCAGGAGCTGGAAGCCCAGTTCCGCGGGGCCGGCTGGAACGTCATCAAGTCCCTGTGGGGCTCCGCCTGGGACGAGCTGTTCCAGCTGGACACCACGGGCGCGCTCGTACGCCGCCTGCGCGAGGTACCGGACGCGCAGTTCCAGACGTACGCGACCCGCGACGTGGCCTACATCCGGCAGCACTTCTTCGGCGCCGGCGCCGAGCTGACGCAGCTGGGCGGCCTGCTCTCCGACGCGAAGATCGCCGAGTGCTTCCACAGCTCCCGCGGCGGCCACGAGCCCCGCAAGGTGTACGCCGCGTACAAGGCCGCCCTGGAGCACAAGGGCGCGCCGACGGTCATCCTCGCGCAGACCGTCAAGGGCTACACGCTGGGCGCCGGGTTCGAGTCGAAGAACGCGAACCACCAGATGAAGAAGCTGACGATCGACGAGTTCAAGGACATGCGTGACCTCCTCGGCCTCCCGATCCCGGACAGCGCCTTCGCCGACGGCCAGGTCCCGTACGGCCACCCGGGTGCCGACAGCCCCGAGGTCCGGTACCTGAACGAGCGCCGCGCGGCGCTCGGCGGTCCGGCCCCGGCCCGCAAGGTCAGGCACGTGGCCCTGCCCGCACCGGCGGACCGTTCCTTCGCCCCGCTGCTCAAGGGCTCCGGCAAGCAGGAGATGGCCACCACCATGGCCTTCGTCCGGCTCGTCAAGGACCTGATGCGGGACAAGGAGACCGGCAGGCGCTGGGTGCCGATCGTCCCCGACGAGGCCCGCACCTTCGGCATGGAGTCCCTCTTCCCGTCGGCCGGCATCTACTCGCCGCTGGGCCAGACGTACGAGCCGGTCGACCGCGACCAGCTCATGTACTACAAGGAAGCCAAGGACGGCCAGATCCTCAACGAGGGGATCACCGAGGCCGGCGCCATGGCCGACTTCATCGCCGCCTGTACGTCGTACGCGACGCACGGCGAGCCGATGATCCCCTTCTACATCTTCTACTCGATGTTCGGCTGGCAGCGCACCGCCGACCAGATGTGGCAGCTCGCCGACCAGCTCGGCAAGGGCTTCATCGTCGGCGCGACCGCCGGCCGCACCACGCTGACCGGCGAGGGCCTCCAGCACGCGGACGGCCACTCGCACCTGATCGCGTCCACGAACCCGGCGTCGCTCAACTACGACCCGGCCTTCGCGTACGAGATCGCGGTGATCGTCAAGGACGGTCTGCGCCGGATGTACGGCGAGCAGCCGGAAGACGTCTTCTACTACCTGACGGTCTACAACGAGCCGAAGGTCCAGCCCGCGATGCCCGAGGGCGTCGAGGAAGGGATCCTGCGCGGCCTGTACCGCTTCAACACGGCGGCCGACCTGGCGGAGGCGGCCCCGGCCGCCGACTCCCCGAAGGTCCAGCTGATGGCCTCCGGTACGGCGATCCACTGGGTGCTGGAGGCGCAGAAGCTCCTCGCCGCCGACTGGAACGTGGCCGCCGACGTCTGGTCCGCCACCTCTTGGGGCGAGCTGCGGCGCGACGCGCTGGAGTGCGACGAGGCGCTGCTGCGCGGCGAGGTGCGCACCCCGTACGTCACCCGCGCGCTGGAGGGCGTCACCAGCCCGGTGCTGGCCGTCTCCGACTGGATGCGCCAGGTTCCGGACCAGATCAGCCAGTGGGTGGAGCAGGACTACACCTCGCTGGGCACGGACGGCTTCGGTCTGTCCGACACCCGTGAGGGCGCCCGCCGCCACTTCGGTGTCGACGCCCAGTCGATCGTGGTGGCCGCGCTGGCCCAGCTCGCCCGCCGCGGCGAGGTGCCCGCGTCGGCCGTCAAGGAGGCCCGGGAGCGCTACGGCCTCTGAGGCCGCGTGAGCGACCGCCGCGGCGCGGTGTGACGCGAAAGGCCGGTGTCCGCCCCTTCCCGGGGGTCGGACACCGGCCTTTCGCGCCATGCGCGGTGGCGGTGCGGGGGTGGAACCGTGATGCTGGAGCGGTGATGGACGAGACGGAGTTCTGGGAGATCGTCGACCGTACCCGCGAGGCCGCCGAGGGCGACCCCGAGGAACACGCCGATCTGCTCGTGGAGCGGCTGGCGCAGCTCGATCCCGACTCCGTCGTGGACTTCGCGCGGCACTTCGAGTCCCGCTACAACCGGGCCTACACCTGGGACCTGTGGGGCGCGGCCTGGGTCCTGCTCGACGGGGCGAGCGACGACGCCTTCGACTACTTCCGCTGCTGGCTCATCGGGCAGGGCCGGGAGGTCTTCGAGGGCGGGGTGCACGACCCGGACCAGCTGGCGGAGCTGCTGGGCGAGTTCGACGAGGAGATCGACGGCGACGGCGAGGAGCTGGGGTACGCGGCCGACGAGGCGTACGAGCAGCTGACCGGGTCGGTCACGCCGGACCTGGGGGTCCCGCTCCAGCCGGCAGAGCCGGGGGGCTCCCCGCTGGACTTCGAGGACGAAGCCGTGCTCGCGGAGCGCTTCCCCCGGCTCTGGGACCGCTTCAGGGGCTGACCGGCAGGGGGATCAGTAGTGGGTGCCGCCGTCGATGCGGATCTCCGTACCGGTGATGAAGGCGCCGTCCTCCGAGCCGAGCATGGCGACGACACCGGCCACGGTCTGCGGGCCGGCGAAGCCCTGGCCGAGGGCCGGGGCGAGCTTGGTGAAGAGGGACCAGTCGGTGTCCTCGGGCAGGCCGGGGCCGGTGCCGGTGGTCATCCCGCTCTCGATGGACCCGGGAGCGACGGAGACGAAGCGCAGGCCCTGCTTGCTGTACTCGGCGGCCAGCGCGTGAGTCATGGACTGGATGCCGCCCTTGCTGGCCGCGTAGGCGGACATGTAGGGGTGGGCGAAGGACGCCGAGGTGGAGCTGAAGTTCACCACGACCGGCTGATCGCCCGCGAGCAGCGAGGGAAGGGACTCGCGGATCATCAGGAACGTGCCGGTCAGGTTGATCCCGATGACCGTGTTCCACAATTCCAGCGTGGTGCCGTGGGTGTGGGCGGACCGCAGGATGCCGGCGGCGTTCACGAGGACGTCGATCCCGCCGAGGGCGCCGGCGGCCGCGGCCACGCCCTGCCTGACCGCGTTCTCGTCGGATATGTCGAGGACGGCCGTGGTGAGGCGGTCCGCGTGGCCGTCGGTCGCGGCGCGGTCGGCGGTGACCCGCAGGCCGGCTTCGTTCACGTCGACGGTGTGGACCCTGCCGCCCTCGGAGAGGATGCGGTGGACGGTGGCCTGGCCGATGCCGGAGCCACCGCCGGTGATGAGGACGCGACGTCCTTCGTAACGGTTCATGGGGTGAGCGTAGCGAGCTGATGACACGTTTTGCCAGAGTGACAAGGACTGCAATCAGCGACGTTTGTGAGAGGTACGCTTCACCCCGTGAGATCCCCTCGTCCGTACTCTCCCCAGGCCGGCCCCGGAGCCCAGTCGCTGACCGAGCGCCGCAAGGCCGCCACCCAGCTGGACATCGCCCGGGCCGCCTGCGAACTCTTCGCCGAGCACGGCCCCGACGGCACGACCGCCGAGGACATCGCCCACCGCGCGGGCGTGGCCCTGCGCACGTTCTACCGGTACTTCCGCAACAAGCAGGAGGCGGTGGCCCCGCTGCTCGCGGGCGGCGGGGACGCCTGGCGCGCACTGCTCTCCGAGGAGGAGCCCGGCACTCCGCTCGGGGAGGCGCTGGAGCGGGCCGTGACCCGCTCGCTGAACGACCCGCAGGCCGTCGCGGAGGGCCTGGAGGTCACCCGCGGCCTGCTCCGGGCGGCGGAGGCCGACGAGGCGCTGCGGGCGGTCTGGTACCGGGTGAACCAGGACTCCGAGGAACAGTTGGTCCCCGTAGTGGCCCGGCTGGCCGGCCCGGGCGCCGACGCCCTGGGGGTACGGCTGCTCGCCGCGGCGGCAACGGACGCGATCCGCATCTCCCTGGAGCTGTGGTCGGCCACCGACGCCCCGGTCTCGGGACCCGGCTCTCCGGCCGAACTCGCCGTCCGCTGCCTGCGCGACCTCACGGGCGCGATGCCGCTGCTGCGCTGAGATCAGCGCCCGCCGCCACCGCCGCCGCCGCTCCAGTGGCCGCCGTCGCCGCCACCGCCGTTCCAGTGGCCGCCGTCGCCCCCGCCGCCGCCGTTCCAGTGGCCGCGGTCGTTGTTCCAGTTCCCGTTGTCGCGCCAGCCGGAGTCGTGCCGGCCCGAGTTCCAGTTCGCGTCGTCGCGCCAGTTCGAGTCGTGCCAGTTCGAGTCGTGCCAGTTCGGGTCGCGCCAGTTGTCGTTGTACCCGCCGACGCCGCCCTGGTCCCAGCACCAGCTGGGCCGGTCGCGCCAGTCGTGGTGACAACAGGCGTCCCACCGGGCGTCCGAGCGGTTCGAGGGGTACCGGTAGCAGTCGTAGCCCCCGTCCCCACCGCCGCCACCCCCACCGGTGACGGTCGAAGCCGAGGCGCTGGCGAGGGGCAGCACACCCATCGCGATTCCCGCGGCCCCTGCCATGGCTGCCGCAACGATCCTACGGCGCATTGTCATGCACCTCCGCACATGTCTCGCTTATCAGGCGTTTAGGTCATTCCCACCCTCACCCTGCCCCGCCACCCTGTCAAAGGGAACGGCCCCCGCGGCTGCCCGCGAAGAGCGTCCGGAGGGCCTCCCACCAGGCAGGATCTACTCACGCACCGATGTCGGACACGGCGAAGGCCGCCACCCCGAGCGGGGCGGCGGCCTTCACGCGGAACCGCGCGGCCTAGAGGTCGAAGTACATCTCGAACTCGTGCGGGTGCGGACGCAGCGCGATCGGGGCGATCTCGTGCGTGCGCTTGTAGTCGATCCACGTCTCGATCAGGTCCGGGGTGAAGACACCGCCGGCCAGGAGGTACTCGTGGTCGGCCTCCAGGGCCTTGAGGACGTCCTCCAGGCTGGTCGGGACCTGCGGGACGCTCGCGTGCTCGTCGGGCGAGAGCTCGTAGAGGTCCTTGTCGATCGGCTCCATCGGCTCGATCTTGTTCTTGACTCCGTCGAGGCCCGCGAGCAGCAGCGCCGCGAAGGCGAGGTACGGGTTGGACGACGGGTCCGGGGCGCGGAACTCGACGCGCTTGGCCTTCGGGTTCGAGCCCGTGATCGGGATGCGCATCGCGGCGGAGCGGTTGCGCTGCGAGTAGACCATGTTGACCGGCGCCTCGAAGCCCGGCACCAGGCGGTGGTAGGAGTTCACCGTCGGGTTGGTGAAGGCCAGCAGCGACGGGGCGTGCTTGAGGATGCCGCCGATGTAGTAGCGGGCGGTGTCCGAGAGACCCGCGTAGCCGGTCTCGTCGTAGAACAGCGGGTCGCCGTTGGCCCACAGCGACTGGTGCACGTGCATGCCCGAGCCGTTGTCGCCGAAGATCGGCTTCGGCATGAAGGTCGCCGTCTTGCCGTTGCGCCAGGCGACGTTCTTCACGATGTACTTGAAGAGCATCAGGTCGTCGGCCGCGGCGAGCAGCGTGTTGAACTTGTAGTTGATCTCGGCCTGGCCACCGGTGCCGACCTCGTGGTGCTGGCGCTCGACCTGGAGGCCCTGGGCGTCCAGCTCGAGGGAGATCTCGGCGCGCAGGTCGGCGAAGTGGTCGACCGGGGCGACGGGGAAGTAGCCGCCCTTGTAGCGGACCTTGTAGCCGCGGTTGTTCTCCTCGGAGCCGGTGTTCCAGGCGCCGGCCTCGGAGTCGATGTGGTAGAAGCTCTCGTTCGCGGTGGTCGCGAAGCGCACGCTGTCGAACACGTAGAACTCGGCCTCGGGGCCGAAGTACGCGGTGTCGGCGATGCCGGTGGAGGCGAGGTACGCCTCGGCCTTCTTCGCGATGTTGCGCGGGTCGCGGCTGTAGGCCTCGCCCGTGATCGGGTCGTGGATGAAGAAGTTGATGTTGAGCGTCTTGTCCTTGCGGAACGGGTCCAGGCGCGCGGTGGAGATGTCGGCGCGCAGCGCCATGTCGGACTCGTGGATCGCCTGGAAGCCGCGGATCGAGGAGCCGTCGAAGGCCAGCTCCTCGTTCGGGTCGAACGCGCGCCCCGGGATGGTGAAGTGCTGCATCACACCAGGCAGGTCGCAGAAGCGGACGTCAACGAACTTGACGTCGTTCTCCTCGATGTACTGCTTCACTTCGTCGGCGTTCTGGAACATCCAACTCCTCCTACTCCCGGCCCCGGGGCAGGGACGGGTTTTATAGCTCGTGGTGCGTCAGTGCGGTGTCGCACGCTGACCCGACCATAAGCAGACGGGATTTCTCAAGCATGACCCATTTGTTTCGCACAAGTTAACCAGGGTCCCGCGGAAGCGCCGTGGAGCCGCACGGGTACCGTGTTCGGGTGGACAACAGGCAAGCAATCGGATCGTGGCTCTCCGGCCCCCGCGCGGCCGCCGAGGACATGGGCGTCGACTTCGGCTACCCGGGGCAGCGGCTCGGCCTCCCCCAGGAGGGGCCCGGCTCCGTGGCCCGGTTCGGGCGCCGGCTGGGCGCCGTGGCCATCGACTGGATCGGCTGCCAGCTGATTGCGTACGGGCTGATCACGGGCGGCGACCTGGCCGCGGCGGGCAACTGGACCCTGGGTCTCTTCGTGGCCCTGGCCGTCCTGACCGTCGGCACCGTGGGCTTCACCCCCGGCAAGCGGATCATGGGCCTCCGGGTGATCGCGGAGGACGGCGGCCGCCTCGGCTTCGGCCGGGTGCTGATCCGCACCCTGCTCCTGGCCCTGGTCGTCCCGGCGGTCATCTGGGACCGTGACGGCCGCGGCCTGCACGACCGCCTGGCCCGCGCCGTCCAGGTCCGCCTGTAGGCGCACAGCACCCCGGCGACCTGCACCGACCTGCACGTACGACACATACGACACGGGGGCGCCCCCGGACCGTTCGGTCCGGGGGGCCCCCGTGTCGTAAACGA